>CAYMHX010000091.1:0-8606 GCA_964390325.1 uncultured Roseburia sp.
TTTATCTCCCATTGAAAATACTTCTACACCCTGTTTCTGACCGTTAATCTGCAACTGCTCGATTGCGGCCGGACGATATACGTCACAGGCTGTTAAAAGTACCTTTTTGCCCTTTTGTTTCAACTTACCTGCAATTTTTGCTGCTGTAGTTGTTTTACCTGCACCCTGAAGACCTGCCATCATAATAACAGTTAATGACTTTCCAGGCTGAAGTTTAATTTCGGTAGTTTCAGAACCCATAAGGTTTACCATTTCCTCATTTACAATCTTTACTACCATCTGTGCAGGATTCAAACCGTTCATAACGTCCTGTCCGATTGCACGTTCTTCTACGTCTTTTACAAACTTCTTTACTACTTTAAAGTTTATATCGGCTTCAAGAAGTGCCATTTTTACTTCTTTTAAAGCAGCCTTTACATCATCTTCTGTCAGACGACCCTTGCCTCGTAAGTTTTTAAATACGTTTTGAAGTTTTTCTGACAAACTTTCAAATGCCATTTTATAGCTCCTCTAATATCTGATTTGAAATCTCAGCGATTTCTTCTATAATTGCAATTTCCTGCTTTTCATGGAACTGTTCTGTCAATGCATGGATTTGTTCTACTTTTGCTTTGGCAGACTTAAATTTTTCAATTAAGTGAAGCTTTTTCTCATAACCTTCTAACGTTCTTGTACAGCGTTTAATCATATCATGTACACCCTGACGGCTGATTCCTTCTTCACTTGCGATTTCTCCCAAGGACAAATCATTAAAAATATAATCTTCATAAATTTGCCTTTGGTGTTCGTTTAAAAGCTCTCCATAAAAATCATACAGATAAGCCTGTTCAATCTTCTCTTTCATGTCGAATCTCCCTACGGCTGACCTGCGCCGAGTGTTATATTAACACAAGAAAAAGAAGGTGTCAAGCATTTTTTCTTGACACCTTCTTTTTTCTATAATTATTGTTACTGTTCACTCCGTGACCAGCAACGATTGATTTTTGCATTTGAACTGACGAAGGGAACGCCATTTTATAGCAAAACATAGTTTTGCTGCAAAGATTAGTTGCGAAGCAACTAATCTTTATAACAAAACTATTTTAACTGTGCTGCTAATTCTTCAAACTCTGTTTTTACCTGACTAAAACAATTTAAAATCTTTGGTGAGAAGGTTCCACAATCCCCATTCATAATCATATGGAATGCAATATCCTTCGGGAATGCTTTTTTGTAAACTCGTTCACATACCAATGCATCATAAACGTCTGCAACTGCTACAATCTGGGCTGCAATCGGAATATCATCTCCTACAAGATTATCCGGATAACCTCTTCCGTCAAATCTCTCGTGATGATGACGGCAGATTTCATAACTAACTCTTTTATGTTCTTCATCCCAAATTCCTTCTACTTTATCTATAATCTCACAACCTTTAATCGTATGAGATTTCATAATGACAAATTCTTCATCTGTCAATTTTCCAGGTTTTAAAAGAATATGATCCGGTATACTAATTTTCCCTACATCATGCAAAGAACTTGCCATTACAATTTCTTCTACCTTATGTTCATCTAATCCATATTCAGGATAATCTTTCATTACCTGTAAGGCAAGAATCCTAGTCAACCCTTTTACTCTCTTAATATGCTGTCCACTTTCTAAATTACGGCTTTCTACTACCGTACCTAATACATCAATGATTTTTTCATTACTTTCTTCCAGCCTTTTTGCCTGTTCTTTTAAAACCATGTACTGGCGATATACCGTCTCTGTCTGTCTTTTTACCTTACTCTCCAAATTATTCTTATAGACAAAAAGGTTTACAATATTTTTTACACGCGTCTTTACTAAAAGCGGGTCAAATGGTTTGTGAATAAATTCACTAACTCCTAAATGGAAACATTGTTTTTCAATCGCAACAGAACGTTCACTCGAAATAATCAAAATCGGAATCTTTTCAATCAAATCCCTTCTTTTCATTTCTCCAATCACACAAAAACCGTCCTTAACCGGCATATATAAGTCCAGTAGAATGGCTGCAATATCATCACTTCGCTCTATAATACGGTCAATTGCTATTTGACCATTTTCTATCAATTCAAGCTCATATTCATCTTTTAAAATATCTTTTAATATTTCTCTATTTAGTCTTACGTCATCTACTATTAATACTTTCATTGTTAGTGTCTTTATTTCCCTTCATAAGTAATAACGGATGCTACATCATAGCCTGCTAATTTCTCACGTCCGTTTAAACCTGCTAACTCCATTAAAAAGATTACTTTCACTACTTCTCCTCCAAGCTGTTCAATTAACTTAATTGCAGCTTCAATTGTGCCGCCTGTCGCGATGAGGTCATCTACTATCACTACTTTTTGTCCTGGTTTTATTGCATCTTTATGAATTTCGATACAAGCTGTGCCGTATTCCAATTCATATTCCATACTCACAGTTTCACATGGAAGTTTTCCCTTTTTACGAACCGGTACAAAGGATTTTCCTAATTCATAGGCAATTGGTGTACCAAAAATAAATCCTCTGGATTCTGCTCCCACAACGATATCAAATTCAATACCATCTAATAACTTTATCATTTCCTCAATGGATAATTTAAATCCATCTGCATCCTGTAAAACACTGGTAACATCACGAAACATAATTCCTGGTTCTGGAAAATCGGGTATCGTTCTTACATAATCTTCCACTTTTTTCATGATAAATTCCTCCTATTTTTTCATCTTATAAACTGGTTCTTACCAGCTTTGGTTTATACCCTTCTTTTTCTAACGATTTCATAATCTGCTTCTTATGGTCAGTTCCAAAACACTCCATTGTAATACGAAGTTCCACTGCAGCATTTCGATTTGTAGAAATAAACTGGTTATGGTCTAATTTAATGACATTTCCTTGTGCATTTGCAATTGTTGCCGCTACCTTTGACAATTCACCCGGTTTATCAGGAAGCAAAACAGAAACAGTAAAAATACGGTCCCTAAAAATCAAGCCCTGTTGTACTACAGACGACATTGTAATCACATCCATATTTCCACCGCTGACAATGGACACCACACGTTTATCCGTCACATCCAAATGCTTTACTGCTGCAACGGTAAGTAATCCCGAATTTTCTACAACCATCTTGTGATTTTCCACCATATCAAGGAATGATACCACCAATTCATCGTCATCTATTGTAATAATATCATCTAAATGCTCCTGAATGTAAGGAAAAATTGTATTTCCCGGTGTTTTTACAGCCGTACCGTCTGCAATCGTATTTACCTGAGGTAACGTTGCTACTTTTCCTGATGCAATCGACGCCTGCATACAGTTTGCTCCTGCTGGTTCTACCCCGATAACTTTAATTTTCGGATTTAATAATTTTGCCAGTGTAGATACCCCTGCTGCAAGTCCGCCTCCTCCGATTGGTACTAAAATATATTCTACCAAAGGAAGCTCCTTAAAAATTTCCATTGCAATCGTTCCCTGTCCTGTTGCAACTGCCAAATCGTCAAACGGATGAATAAAGGTATATCCTTCCTGTTCTGCCAGTTCATACGCCTTTTGACAAGCCTCATCATAAACATCTCCATACAATACAACCTCTGCACCATATTCTTTGGTACGATTTACTTTAATCAATGGAGTGGTCGTCGGCATTACAATGACTGCTTTACATCCATAACACTTTGCTGCATAAGCAACACCCTGTGCATGATTTCCCGCAGATGCCGTAATCAGTCCACGCTTTCTTTCTTCCTCTGTCAACGTACTGATTTTATAATATGCACCACGCACCTTGTACGCACCTGTAAACTGCATATTTTCAGGCTTTAAAAAAACCTTATTTCCCGTCTGTCTGCTTAAATAATCACTGTAAACCAATTTCGTTTCCAATGTTACTTTTTTCACAATCTCCGATGCTTCTTCAAACTTGTCTAATGTCAACATACTAATCCTCCGCCTCGTTACCTTTTTTTGTAACTATTCAGTACCTTCATAGTTACAATTCGCAAATCCATTAAAAATCAACTTCACTGATGGGATTTGCAACCATCTTTGATGGTTTACTCCTTGAATTACTTTCTTATGCTTTATTTATAAAGCTTCTGTGCAGTAAATGCACCGACCTGATATGAAGCATTACTTATCTACATTAAATAACGCATTTACAAACTGTTCTGAATCAAATTTTTGTAAATCCTCTATGGATTCACCAACTCCAATATATTTTACAGGAATACCCAGTTCGGATTGAATTGCCACTGCAATTCCGCCTTTTGCCGTACCATCCATTTTTGTTAAGACAATTCCTGTAATATCTGCAATCTCAGAAAATTGTTTTGCCTGAGCCAGTGCATTTTGTCCTGTTGTCGCATCTAATACTACTAACGTCTCTCTATAAGCATCTGCATACTCTTTTTCTAAGATACGATTAATTTTACGAAGTTCTTCCATTAAATTCTTCTTATTATGAAGTCTTCCTGCCGTATCACACAAAAGAACATCTGCGTGACGTGCCTTTGCTGCAGCCACAGCATCAAATACAACTGCCCCAGGGTCAGCACCGTCCTGACCACCAATCATATCCACGCCTGCACGATTTGCCCATTCTAAAAGCTGGTTTCCTGCTGCCGCACGGAAGGTATCTGCTGCTGCTAATACAACTCGTTTTCCCTGTCCTTTTAATTTTGCAGCCATTTTACCAACAGATGTTGTTTTTCCTACACCATTGACGCCAATCATAAGCACCACAGATTTTTCATTTTCAAAACGATAGGCTGTTTCTCCTACGTCCATCTGCTCTTTGATACTGTTAATTAACAGTTCCTTACACGCTGCCGGTTCTTTGATATGATTTTCTTTTACTTTTTTCTTTAAATTTTCAATAATTGCTTCAGTTGCACGGATTCCAATGTCACCCATGACTAAAATTTCTTCAATTTCCTCATAAAACTCATCATCAATATGAGAAAATCCATTAAAAATAGCATCAATTCCTGCTACAATATTTGCTCTTGTTTTGCTTAGACCCTCTACCAGCCTACTCCAAAACCCTTTCTTTTCTTCGCCCACTATTTCAAATCTCCTTCAACCAGATTTACAGAAACCAATGTAGAAACACCTTTTTCCTGCATGGTGATTCCATAAAGACGGTCAGCAGCCGTCATCGTTCCCCTTCTATGTGTAATCACAATAAACTGGGTATTTTTTGTCAATTTATGTAGATATTTTGCAAAACGTCCCACGTTCGAGTCATCCAATGCCGCCTCAATCTCATCTAATAAGCAAAATGGAGAAGGTTTTAAATTCTGAATGGCAAATAATAGACAGATAGCCGTTAAAGACTTTTCACCACCTGACATCTGCATCATATTCTGCAGTTTCTTTCCCGGAGGCTGTGCATGAATGCGAATACCACATTCTAAAATATCCTCTCCTTCGACCAACTCTAACGTACCTTTCCCACCGCCAAACAGTTCTTTAAATACTTTATCAAACTCTGTTTGAATTTCTGCAAATTTCTCCATAAACTGTTTCCGCATTCCTTCATCCAATTCTTCGATAATCTCAAGCAGCTTCTTTTCTGCTTCTACCAAATCATCATGCTGTGTCTTTAAAAACTGATATCGTTCCGATACTTCTTTATAATCCTCAATCGCATTGACATTAACATCACCAAGTTTTCGGATTTCATCCTTGATAGCAGAAATTTGTTTCCTTAATTCTGTTAAATCTTTATAGCCTTCCTTTTTTAATTCCAATGCTGTATGTGGTGTCAGTTCATATTCCGACCACATATAATTGGTTTGGTTTTCATTTTTTTCTTCTAATTTTTCTCTTTGATTATTTAAACGGAAGATTTCTTTATCCAAATTAGAAATTTGTACGGAAATATCCTCTTGTTTTTGAAACAATCCCTTATAAAGTGCTGATATTTCTTCTTTCTTTTCCAAATTTGTTTTTAAAACAGTATCCTGCTTTCCATAGCTTTCTTCAAAATCCAAAATCGTCTGCTTGATTGCTTCAATATCCTGACGTTTCTTTTTGGCATCCACCTTTGCTTCTAAGGTCTCTGCCATTACTTTATCACGTTCCTGCTCATATTTCAAAATTTCTGCACGAATTCGCTTGATATTTTCTAAAACAAACTCTGCTTTTTGACGAATACCAGCTTCCTCTACCTGTGCTTTTGAAACATTCTGCACGGCTGTTTCTTCCTTTTTCGCTATTTCTTCCAAAGACTTCAGCAAAGTTTCCGTTTCTTTTTGAAGCTGCGTTTCTTTTTCGTTTACTGCTTCCATTTCCGTTAAAATCTGCTTTTTATTTTCTGCAATTTCCTGTAACTGCTTTTCAATTTCAGCACCTTCTAACTTTAATCCTATAAAAGCATTCTCACGCTCTGTCTTTTGCTGATTTGCACGTTCTACATTTAACTTTGCCGTATTCTGTAATAAAAATTGTTCTTGCAGGTTTTTCTTTGCCTCTTCCAAATCCTCTTTTAACAGCTCTCTTGCCGTATCAATTTCTTCCAAACGACTCTTTTGTTCTTTGATAAAAGCCGAAAGCTCTGTGACTTGCTTTTCCAGTTCTTCTATTTCTCGATTTCTCGCAAGAAGTCCGTTTTTATTTTTAAATGCTCCACCTGTCATCGAACCGCCAGGACTTAAATATTCGCCCTCTAAGGTTACAATATGAAGTGTATGATGATATTTTTTCGCTAATGCAATGGCAGAATCGATATGCTCTGTCACAATCACACGTCCTAATAAATACGAAGCAATTCCTTCATACTTTGCTTCACATTTAATCAACGTATTGGCAAGACCAACGACTCCTTCTTCCTTTAATGCATCAGGTGTTTTAAAATTCCCTTTTCCATCTACACTTGTCAAGGGAAGGAAGGTTGCACGACCAAATCGGTTTTCCTTTAAAAAGGCAATCATCTTTTTGGCTGTTTCTTCGTCTTCTGTCACAATATTTTGAATATTTCCACCCAAGGCTGTTTCAATGGCTGTTTCATATCTTTTTTCTACCTGAATTAAATCGGATACAACACCTAATAAGCCTTTATGAAAACTTTTCTGTTCCATTACCTTACGAATACTGTTTCCATAGCCATCATAACGCTCTGCAATATTCCTTAAAGACTCCAGTTTCGACTGTGCTTTATGATAAAGAGTGTTCTGTTCTTCTAATCCGTTTTTGGTTTCTCTTTGTTTTTTCTGCCAAATACGGTTCTGTTCCTGCATTTGCTCTGTTTCATGTTCTAATAAAGAAATTGTTTCATTTATTTTAGAAAGCTCATCCTGATATCCATTTAATACTGATTCTAAATCGGCTTCTTCTGATTTTCTTGACAATAATATGCCATTTAACTGTGCCTTACGAATATTTACCTGTTCTGCCATCGTATCAAAACGCTGTTGTTTTGCCTTTAACGATGCTCTCTGATTTAAAAGCTCAATGATTTCACTCTTTCGTTCTTCAATTTCTTCCCTGCGGCAAATCGTTTCTTTTTGAATTGCTTCTGATATCTGCTTTGCTCTTTGCAGATTTTCTTCCATCTCTGCTAATTGTGCATCCAATGCAAATTTTTCAGCTTCATACTCTGCTACAAAACCAACACGTTCTTCCTTTTCCTTCTCTAACGCATCCAAACGACTCTGCATTAACTCATCTGTCGTTTCTGCTGAACGAATTTGCTCTTTTAAAAGGTTAATTTCTCCCTCTAGTCTGCTTTTCTCTAATACAGATTGGTTCATTGCTTCACGAATATCGTGTATCTTTTCATCTAATTCTGCTATTTCTTGTCCAAGTTTTTCATATTCGGACTTAATATTCGTATGCACTTCCTTCGCCTGCTGGTACTGTGCATCAGCAATTTGATATTTTCCCTGTACTACTTCCAGTTCTTCTCCTATCTGCTTTGTTTCTAACAAAAACAGATTTACATCATAGTCTTTTAATTCTTCTTTTTTCTTTAAATATACCTTCGCCTTTTCGGCCTGTTTTTCCAACGGTACAACCTGTCGTTCCAGCTCTATTAAAATATCATTGACACGAATTAAATTTTCTCGTTCATTTTCTAATTTTTTAGAAGTAGAAGCTTTTCGCTTTTTAAATTTTACGATTCCTGCTGCTTCATCAAATAATTCTCGTCTTTCTTCCGGCTTACCACTTAAAATACGTTCAATCTGTCCCTGACCGATAATCGAATAGCCCTCTTTTCCGATACCCGTATCGTAAAAAAGCTCTGTTACATCCTTTAAGCGGCATAAACTGCCATTAATTAAATATTCACTTTCACCGGAACGGTATACGCGTCTTGCAACCGTTACCTCATTAAAATCTATCGCAAGGGCATGGTCTGTATTGTCCATTGTAATTGCAACGTATGCATAACTTAAAGGTTTACGGTTCTCTGGTCCCGCAAAAATAACATCCTGCATACTCGCACCACGAAGCTGTTTTGCACTCTGCTCGCCAAGTACCCAGCGTACTGCATCAGCAACATTACTCTTACCACTTCCGTTTGGTCCTACAATTCCTGTAATACCATTATGAAAATCAAATACAATCTTATTTGCAAATGACTTAAATCCCTGCACCTCTATACTTTT
>CAYMHX010000092.1:0-8596 GCA_964390325.1 uncultured Roseburia sp.
AAAAAACCGTTCCATACCGTATTATTCCACGGATTAGTGCGCGACTCACAGGGCCGTAAGATGAGTAAATCGCTTGGAAATGGTATCGACCCATTAGAAGTCATTGAAAAATACGGTGCAGATGCACTTCGTTTGACTTTAATTACAGGTAATGCGCCCGGTAATGATATGCGTTTCTACTGGGAAAGAGTAGAAGCTTCCCGTAACTTTGCAAACAAAGTATGGAATGCTTCCCGTTTCATTATGATGAACTTAAATGGTGCAGAAATTACCACTCCTGCGTTAGAAGAATTAAGACCTGCTGATAAGTGGATTTTATCAAAAGTAAATACACTTGCAAAAGACGTAACAGAAAATATGGATAAATACGAAATGGGTATTGCAGTACAGAAGGTTTATGACTTTATCTGGGACGAATTTTGTGATTGGTATATTGAAATTGCAAAGGTTCGTACTTATAAAAAAGATGAAAACCCTGCATCTGCAAATGCAGCATTCTGGACTTTAAAGACAGTATTGACAGAAGCATTGAAATTATTGCATCCATTTATGCCATTTATTACAGAAGAAATTTTCTGTACCCTTCATCCGCAAGCAGATACCATTATGCTTGCACAGTGGCCGGAATTTAAGGCGGAATGGAATTTTGCAGCAGAAGAAGAAATGATTGAACATTGCAAAGATTTAGTAAAAGGTGTTCGTAATCTTCGTACGGAAATGGATGTACCGCCATCAAGAAAAGCAAAGATTTTTATCGTTGCAGAGGATGCGGTAATGCGTGAAACATTTGAGGTAAACAAAGAAGTTTATGTTAATTTAGCAGGTGCGAGTGAAATCGCGGTACAGGCAGATAAGACAGGCATTGGTGAAGATGCAGTATCTGTAGTAATTCCAGCAGCAACACTTTACCTTCCATTAGAAGATTTAGTAGATTTTGCAAAAGAAAAAGAACGTCTCTTAAAAGAACAGGCTCGTTTAGAAAAAGAATTAGCACGTTCTAAGGGAATGCTTTCTAACGAAAGATTTTTAAGTAAAGCTCCGGCAGAAAAAGTACAGGAAGAAAAAGATAAATTAGCTGGCTATGAACAGATGATGGCACAGGTAAAAGAACGTTTGGCACAGATGAAATAAGTAATATATAATAATAAAAAAGAAGGGTTATTGTATCAATAACGTTACTTTTCACACAGTAACTCAATAACCCTTCTTTTTATTAATTAGTCTGAAAAAGACTTGAAAAAGTGCAAAAGTATTAGTACAATTATTAGTAGTAGTGAAATTAGACATATTAGGAGAAGATATATGCCAGAAGCGAAAAGACCTAATGCAGTCGTTCGGACAGCGAAGGGAGATATGGAAGCATATTTACAGCTTGCAGTTCCAGAAGACGATAATAAGTATACAATTGCATATTTGAAAACAGTATTAGAGCAGAATGGAATTAAGTATGGTATAAATGATGCGATGTTAGAGAGAATGATAAATGGGCAGGTCTATAATCAGCCTGTATTAATCGCAAAAGGCATACTTCCTGTGGATGGTGTGGATGGTTATTATGAGTATAAGTTTAATAATCGTGCAGATGGAAAGCCACAGGTAAAGGAAGATGGTTCTGTGGATTACTGGTCTGTAAATAGTATTCAGGCTATCAGAGAAGGAGATGTTATTGCTATTTATTATCCGCCTGTACAGGGGGCTGATGGTATGAATGTAAAAGGAGCAAAGGTATTAGGAAAACGTGGCAAAGATATGCCTATGCTCAAAGGAAAAGGTTTTTCCAGAAGTGCAGATGGTACGATTTATACGGCTGATATAGATGGTAAAATCGAGATGCAGGGCGACCGTGTCATGATTTTAGCTATCCATGAAATCGGTGGCGATGCAGATATTTCAACAGGTAATATTGATTTCAGAGGAGATGTTGTAATCCATGGTAATGTAGAAACCGGTATTACCATCAAGGCCACAGGTTCTATTACTATAGATGGTACGGTAGAAGCATGTACGTTACAGGCAGGGAAGGATATTATTCTGCGCCGAGGTATGTTAGGCGGTAATAAGGCTTCTGTTAAGACTAAGGGAAGTATTTTTGCTAAATTCTTTGAAAATACTTCGATACAGGCAGATGGTGATATACAGGCAGATGTATTAATGAACTGTGAAGTAGACTGCAAAGGTAAAATTACTCTAACGGGCCGCAGAGCAAGTATTATTGGAGGAGAAATCCATGCAACAGGCGGTATTGAGGTATTTAGCTTAGGAAATGATGCAGAAACCAGAACCTATGTTTATGCAGGTGCAGACCCGGATATGAACACGCGTATAGCCATGCTGGAAAGAAAGATTGCTGACTTAAAAGATGAACTTTCTAAAGTAGAAAGAGGAATAGAGCAGTTCAAACTTTTAGAAAAAGAAAAACAGATTAGTTATGCAAGTGACCCGCGCCGTATGGCATTACTTCGTATCCGAATTAAAGATAATGCAGAGCTTGCTTCTAATGAAACAGAACTGCGTAAACTTCAGGAATTATTAGGACGTTCTGTCGGTGCAACGGTGAAAGTATTAGATAAAGTATATCCGGGAGTGCGGATTAATATTGGTATCGAAAAAATTAATATACAAAATCAGGCATCCAATGTCGAATTTTATTTATTGGGCAATGTCATTCGTACCAGACCAGCCAGCTAATGTCAAAAAAGCAGAAAAAATGCGATTAATTTTATAAAAACTTAAAAGAAAAAAACTTGATTATCTTACCACGATATTATATATTCTATATATTCGGTATGAAAAAACCGGTGAATATATGATAGCGTGGTAATTTTATGATGGAAGTAGTGTAACACACGGCTATTTGTTTCTGAGCAAAAACAAATAGCTTTTTATCCGACTTGCTTCGCAATAAAAAATTGCTCAGAAATGAGGGTTATATGATAAATTTTGAAGAAGAATTAAAGAATTTTAAACCGAGTTTAGAAGTAGAGGAAGCAGAACAGGCGATTTATAACCATGAATTAGTGGATATGGTAGATATGATGCAGGAAATGCTTGGGGAATTTAGAGGAAATGAGTGAGGAGTTTCATAGATGAAGTGTTTTAGTTGTGGTACGAAATTAGACCATTCCGAGATTTGTCCTGGTTGTGGTATGGATGTGAAAATATATAAAAAGATAATCATGGCATCTAATGCTTATTACAATGCGGGCTTGGAAAAAGCAGGAGTCCGAGATTTGTCCGGTGCAGTAGAAAGTTTAAAAATGAGTCTGCGTTTTAATAAGAGAAATACTGCGGCAAGAAATTTACTTGGACTTGTATATTGTGAAATGGGCGAGATGGTTGCTGCTTTGACTGAATGGGTGATTAGTAAAAATTATCAGCCAAATCATAATCGTGCCGATTTTTATCTGGATTCGATTCAGAAGAATAAGGGAAAATTAGATGCGATTAATCAGACGATTAAAAAATATAATCAGGCACTTTATTACTGTAAGCAGGGAAGCAGGGACTTAGCGATTCTTCAGTTGAAAAAGGTACTGTCTTTAAATCCCAAATTGGTGACAGGTCATCAGTTGTTAGCACTTTTATATATACAGGAGAAACGGTATGATTTGGCAAAGGCATCCCTTCGTAATGCGGGGAAGATAGATGTTAATAATAAATTAACTCTCCGTTATTTAAAAGAAGTGAATTTGGAACTGCGTGAGCATGGTAAGAAGAAATCGAAAAAAGATGACCCTGTTTCTTATCAAAGTGGAAATGAAACCATTATTCAGCCTAAATACATAAAAGATACTTCTGTATTTGCAACGATTATCAATATGGTAATTGGAATCGGTCTGGGTGTGGCGATTACATTTTTTTTAGTAATTCCGGGAGTGAAAAATACGGCATATCAGGAAGCAAATAAAGCAGTGGTAGAGGCGAATAATACCATTTCTTCCAGAAATCAGGAAATTGCAGCACTAAAAAGTGAAATAGAAGGATTGACAGGTCAGATTGGTGAAATACAGATTGACAAGGAAAATGTAAATGAACAGATTGATAGTTATGCACAGCTTTTACAGGCATATCTGCACTATCAGAAAAATGAAATAAGTGCCGCAGGAACTGCTTTAGAAGTAGTAAATGCAGAACATTTGAATGAGGCAGCACAGGAGATTTATGTTTCTGTCAGTACAGAGGTAAATAAAGAATATTTAGCAATTCTGTTTAGGGAAGGATATAATGCATATAACAGAAATGATTTTGAAACAGCAATTGAAAAATTAACAAAAACAATAGAGCGAGATGAAGTTTATCAGAGTGGAAATGCACTGTATTATTTAGCACAGGCATATCGAAAAAAGGATGATTTAGAAGGTGCAAAGCCATATTATCAGAGATTTATTGAACTGTTTCCAAATACAGAACGAGCAGCGACAGCAGCACGTTATTTAGAATAATAAAATATAACTATTCAAAGTAGTCCAAAACACTTGCTGTTTTGAACAAAAGAAAGTGATTCAGGAGTGCAAAAGTCTCATCACGAAGTGATTTTTAATGGATTTTTGCATCGTAACTATGAAGGTACTGAATAGTTACAATAAAATAAGTTTACAAAAGACATCAGAGCAAATGCTTTTGATGTCTTTTATTTTATAGAAAAGCCTGTGACTTTCCTATAAAATAAAAAACACTCCGTAAGGATGCACACTCGCGCAAAGAAGAAATATGTCGCAAAGCGACTGCGCTCGGTGCGAGAATGTGCCATTGGTACATTCTGTGTTATAAATTTTATAAAAAATTATTTGGAGGTAAAAATGCAGACAAAACATAAAATGGAAGCGATGGGACTTGTGGTTTGGGTTCCAAAGGAATTAGACCATCATCATGCAGAAACTTTGCGTATGGATGTAGAGAGATTGTTACAGTTATACCATGTAAAAGATTTGATATTCGATTTTGCAGAAACAGATTTTATGGACAGTTCGGGAATTGGAGTTTTAATCGGAAGATGTAAGAATTTAGGATACTGTAATGGAAGTGTTTATGCTAGAAATTTGAATCGGCGTGTACAAAAAATTTTTCGAGCATCGGGGTTAGAAAAAATCATTATAACTATATGATAACTATGTAAAGCCAAGGTGATTTTCATAAAAATGAGGAGGTTTGGCTTGGTTCTGAATAGTTACACAATATAATTTATAGCAAATAGGTATTAGAAAGAAAGGGTGATTAAAAATGAGAAAAAATCGAATGAAAATACAGTTTGATGCGAAATCTGTGAATGAAGGTTTTGCCAGAGTAGCAGTGGCGGCTTTTTTAACAGAATTAAATCCAACTTTAGATGAGATTGCAGATGTGAAGACGGCGGTATCAGAGGCAGTTACAAATGCGGTGATTCATGGTTATGAGCATAAAGAGGGAGAAGTTCGTCTTTTTTGCAGTATTTATGGAGATATGGTAGAGATTATCGTAGAGGATGACGGAGAAGGGATTGTTGATATTGAGAAAGCAAAAGAGCCGTTTTTTACCACAAAACCAGAGTTGGAACGTTCAGGAATGGGATTTGCCTTTATGGAAGCTTTTATGGATGAATTGGAGGTGATTTCTAAATTGGGGGAAGGAACAAGAGTGATTATGAAAAAACAGATTGGAAAATTGGAAGGCTTGGAATTATGCGAGATATGACAAACCTGATTAAACTGGCACAGCAGGGAGAGAAAGAAGCTAAAGATAAGATGGTTTCAAAAAATTTGGGTTTGGTACATAGTATTGTAAGAAGGTTTGAGAATCGAGGGAGTGATAGGGAGGAGTTATTTCAAATCGGATGTATTGGTTTGATAAAGGCGATTGAAAAATTTGATGTTTCTTTGGGACTTGCCTTTTCTACTTATGCAGTTCCTATGATTATGGGAGAAATCAGGCGTTTTTTACGGGATGATGGAATGGTTCGGGTGAGCCGTACCTTGAAAGAAAATGGTTATAAAATCAGTAAAGCAAGGAGTAAGCTTTTACAAGAGTTTGGGAGAGAACCAAGTATTTTAGAAATCGAAGCTGTAACAGGGCTGACGAAGGAGGAAATTGTACTTGCTATGGAGGCAAATCGAGAGGTGGAATCAATATATCAGTCTGTTCCAGGTATGGATGGAGATGAGATATTATTAATTGACCAGTTAAAGAATACAGAAAACGTATATGAAGAACCGGAAAAGGAGGCAGTTATCAATGAATTATTGGTATCGCAGTTGTTAGAAAGTTTAAGCGAAAAGGAAAGACAAATGATTTGTCTGCGTTATTTTGAAAATAAAACACAGTGTCAAGTGGCAGAAAGTTTAGGAATGTCTCAAGTACAGGTTAGCAGAGCAGAAAGGAAGATTTTATTAAAATTAAGGGAATGGATTAGTTGAAAATACGACTGATTATTGTGAAAATAGAGAAACGGTGATACAATATAACTGTTGCATGAGTCTGTGCATTAGGGATTTTACTAAAAGAGAAGGGGTCGTAACTATGAAATATTGAATAGTTATCAGGTTATAAGAATAATGGAAGATGTTTTGTTTTACAATAATTATGTTGTGGCAGGAGATATTATTACGATTACAATTACGGTTGTTATTTTTCTACTGCTTCATTCTACATACGCCGTTAAAAAATTGAATTATAATGTATTTTTGTCGGGGACAATTAGTTTGTTTATTGCAGCGATTACAAGTATTTTGTATCATAAGATGGTTTTGGCAATAACGGTTCAAAATGTATTTGTGATTTATTTAACAAGAGCGATGAGTTATTCGGGATTGATGCTTACTTATGTTTCTTTTTTGGTGTATATTCGTAATCTTGTAGATATGAAAAAAATGTATCGAAAGATATTTAACATTATTGTTTACGGAACCACAGGTGCAGCAGTTCTTTGGGAGTTTATTGGACCATTTGTAAAAAGGGGATTTTATATTGATGAAAATTTAATGATTCATCAAAATTATTATAACGATATTTTTCGGTATATGTATTCTTATTTTACAATTTCCATGGCGGGATTGTTAATTGTTTATCGAAAGAAATTTATTGGTAAAATGTTGCGATGTATTGCTTCGACAATGTTCGTGTCTTTTCTTTTGATGGCTTATCAGGATGCACATATGCAGACTACTTATATTAGTATCAGCTTTGTTTTTCCGATTTTAGCATTTTTATTTTTGTATCATCATAATTCCTATGAAATCGAAACAGGAATGCTTGACCATCATGCATTTGATGCTTACATCCACGATATGCAGAAAAAACATTTTTCTATGATTTTTTTGAGTTTTCCAGAGTTGACACGGGAAAAATTAGAAAAAATGTCTTTGGAATTATTTCGTTTAAGTGATGGATATATGATGTATGCTTGTACTTTCCGATTGCGTGATAATAAGATGGTTATGGTTTATCAAAAAGAGAGGAATAAAAATATAAGACAGGCTTTGCAGGACTTATTTGCTAATTTTATTCAATTATATCAAAGGCTGAAGATGGATTTTCATATTGTTTTAATGGATTCTGCACCTGAACTGACATACGGAGAAGATTATTTGGCTCTTTGTGAATATGCAGAACAAAAAAGTCCGCTAAATACCGTCTATTCTTGTAAAGAAGATGATATAAAAGATTTTATTCGTTCTAACTATATTTTGCAGGAACTTCAGGATATCCATGAAAAAGGTGATTTAGATGATGAACGTGTAAAAGTTTTTTGTCAGCCTGTTTTTAATACAAAGAAAAAACAGTTTACAACAGCTGAAGCATTGATGCGTTTAGAGTTAAAGGAACTTGGTATGGTATATCCGGACCAATTCATTGATATGGCAGAAAAACATGGATATATACATATATTAAGTAGGATTATTTTAAATAAAACCTGTCAGTATATCAAGCATTTGGAAGAAGAAGGATACCATATTGAGCGTATTTCCGTTAATTTTGCGATTCAAGAGCTGCATTTGGATGATTTTAGTAAAGATATTATGATGATTATTGGAAGAAATGGGATTCCATTTGAAAAAATTGCAGTGGAATTAACGGAAAGCCGTAATGAAAAGGATTTTAAGAGTGTAAAACGTGTTATGGAAGAACTGCAGGAGGTTGGTATTAAGTTTTATTTGGATGATTTTGGGACAGGATATTCTAATTTTGAACGAATTATTGGTCTGCCGATTGATATTATTAAATTTGACCGTTCGCTGACCATTATGGCAGGAAAAAATGAAACCTCTAAATTTATGGTAGGAAGTTTCTCGGAAATCTTTAAAAAAGCAGATTATCAGATTTTATTTGAAGGAGTTGAAGACGAAAAAGACGAACAGCAGTGTATCGGGATGGAGGCAATGTATTTGCAGGGATATAAATATTCAAAACCAATTCCAATTCAGCAGTTAGAACATTTTTTAGTCAAAGCATAATAAAAGATAAGGCAAAGCATTGTTGGAAGATAGAAGTTTTTCAACAGGGCTTTGCTTTCTTTTTTATCTTAATAAAACTTTAACATTTGTGTGCTATGATTATCAAAATAGTTACAAATTTATATAGGCGGTGATTGAAAATCACGCCTGCGCCACACGCGGTCACGAAG
>CAYMHX010000093.1:0-8554 GCA_964390325.1 uncultured Roseburia sp.
CCCCGGAGGGTCTATATATGAGGCGAAGTTTTTAATCGCCGAATATATAGAACAATTAATATAATTTTAGAGTATAGATTGAGGCTTTATATAAAGTGAGAAAAAGGAGGAAATTTAAAAATGTTTAAGATATTAGTCGTGGAAGATGATAAGGATTTAAATCAAACAGTATGTGCTTATTTAAACAGGAATGGTTACGAGGCATTCGGCTCTCTATCGGTGAATGATGCGTATAATGAGATGTATGGAAATCTCTTTGATATGATTATTTCGGATATTATGATGCCACAGATTGACGGTTATGAGTTTGCGAGAACGGTGCGGGAAATAAATCAGGAAATTCCAATTCTTTTTATGACAGCAAGAGAGGATTTTGAGTCGAAACGCAAAGGTTTCAAGGCGGGGATTGATGATTATATGGTGAAGCCGATTGATTTGGATGAACTTTTATTAAGAATGGAGGCATTGCTTCGTCGAGCAAAAATTGCTATAAATCGAAAACTTACGATTGGAAGTACGCTATTAGATGTAGAGGAACATTCTGCTTATGTAGATGGTGAAGAAGTTATGCTGACGGTAAGAGAGTTTAATATTTTATATAAGTTGTTATCTTATCCAAAGAAAACATTTACTCGTTCGCAGTTAATGGATGAATTTTGGGAGATGGAAACTGCATCAGGACCAAGAGTTGTAGATGTATATATGACAAAGCTTCGAGAGAAATTTAAAGGTTGTAAAGATTTTGAGATTTTAACGGTACATGGTCTTGGTTACAAAGCTGTAATAAAATAAAGATGGAGACGAACATGAAAAAGATAAGTTATAGTATCGGAAATTTTCTGATTTTTTTTGGTTTAGTTTCTTTTGTGGTTACCTGTAATTTTTTTCTGTTTTTAGAAATTGTGGATTTTGACCATGAGCGGCTTTACCGTGCAGCAATTGCGACATTTGTAAATGTGGTTTGGATTTCTTTTTTATTTACGATAATTGATGTTTATCGGCGCAGACAGACAGTAACAAAGCCGATTAAGATGATTCAAGCAGGGTTAGATAAGGTTATGAAGGGAGATTATTCGGTAAAAATCCCATATTTAATTGGACAAAACAGCCAGAATGGATTTGACCAGATTATTAAAGATTTGAATAAGATGATTGAGGAGCTTTCAGGTGTAGAAACCTTGCGGACAGATTTTATTGCAAATGTTTCACATGAATTAAAAACACCGCTGGCAGTGATGCAAAATTATGGGACATTGCTTCAAAGTCCTGATTTGACAAAGGAACAGCGGATAGAGTATGGCAGGGCAATTACGGAACAGACACATAGATTATCGAATTTGGTGATGAATATTTTAAAGTTAAATAAATTAGAAAATCAACAGATTTATCCAAATGTAACAAAGTATAACCTTGGGGAACAGATTTGTGAGTGTATGTTAGAATTTGAGTCCGTATGGGAAGAAAAAGAAATTGAACTGGATGTAGAGTTGGAAGATGAGCTTTATGTGGAGGCTGATAAGGAGCTGCTTAGTCTTGTGTGGAATAATCTGCTTTCTAATGCGTTGAAATTTACACCAAAAAAGGGGAAAGTGGGATTAAAACTTTATAGAGAGAATGGAAAGATTTGTGTACAGGTCTCTGATACAGGATGTGGTATGAGTCCGGAAACAGGGAAGAATATTTTTAAGAAATTTTATCAAGGCGATACTTCGCATGCGACAAAGGGAAATGGCTTAGGACTTGCATTAGTAAAACGAGTAATTGCCATTTGTGATGCGGAGATTTCTGTCAGCAGTAAACTTGATGAGGGCAGTGTATTTACGGTACGGTTAAATGACATAAAAAATTCGTATTAAGTGTTTTACATCTTAAATAGGATAAAATGAAGGTACGACACCATCTTGCTGAAAGCAACTTTAAATCTGGGTGTCGTAAAAAAGGAATAGATAGGGATGGTGGTATGAATGGAAGAAAAAATAGAACGATTTGAATATACATATTCTGTGAAACAGCAGGAAGAAATAGAACAGATTCGCAGAAAATATCTGCCAAAGGAAGAAGATAAATTAACAGAATTGAAGCGTTTAGATGAGTCTGTGACAAGACCGGGGATAATTGTGAGTTTAATTTTTGGAATTGTCGGAACATTGATTTTTGGAGCTGGAATGTCTCTTGTGCTGGTATGGAAAGAGACATGGATGGGTATCGGGATTGTGGTGAGTGTGATAGGGTTTATAATTTTGGGAGCAGCATATCCTGTTTATACGAGAATTACAGCGAAACAAAAGAAAAAAATAGGACCCCAAATTTTAGAATTGACAGAAAGGATACAATGAATTTTTAGAAAAACTTAATAGTGGGATAAGATAAGTTATGCTATAATATCGAAAGGTGTTATAGCATAACTTATTTAATGATAGTTTTAGATAAATTGCACACAATTGATTTGGGGAGGATAGGGATTTTATGGCATTTATTGAGTTTAATCATATTTCTAAAATATATCAGGCAGGAGAAACAAGTATTAAGGCATTAAATGATGCCAGTTTTTGCGTGGAAAAAGGTGAACTGGCAGTGATTTTAGGGACATCGGGTGCGGGTAAGACGACAGCGTTAAATATTTTAGGTGGAATGGATGTGGCAACCAGTGGTCAGATTTTAGTAGATGGAAATGAAATTACCAAATATAATCAGAAACAGTTGGTAGGATATAGAAGAACGGATATTGGATTTGTGTTCCAGTTTTATAATTTAGTTCCAAATTTAACGGCATTAGAAAATGTAGAGCTTGCCGTACAGGTGTGCAAGGATGCCTTAGATGCTTCCGAAACTTTGGATAAAGTAGGACTTGCAGAACGTAAAAATAATTTTCCGGCTCAGTTATCGGGTGGTGAACAGCAGCGAGTTTCGATTGCAAGGGCATTGGCAAAGAATCCGAAATTGTTATTATGTGATGAACCGACAGGTGCCTTAGATTACAATACAGGAAAACAGATTTTACAATTGCTGCAGGATACTTGTAGGAAAGAGAATATTACTGTTTTGATTATTACGCATAATTCTGCGATTGCACCAATGGCAGACCGTCTGATTCGGTTTAAAAGCGGTAAGGTGGTAGAGATGACAAGAAATGAAAATCCCGTTTCCATTGCAGATATTGAATGGTAGAAAGAGAATGAGGGGAAAAAATGAAGGCATATACGAAGGATATCATCCGTACCATTAGTAAGGGGCGGAAGCGTTTTTTTGCCATTATGTTGATTACTGCGTTGGGTGTGTGTATGTTAGGCGGTATCAAAGCGGGTTGTGATGATTTGAGGTATTCAGCAGATGTATTTTTTGATGAGCAGAATTTGTATGATATTTCCATTGTTTCTACGTTGGGTTTGACACAGGAAGATATTGAGATAGTCTGTGAAATGGATGGTATTGAAGCAGCAGAGGGTGTTTATAGTGAAGATGTTTTTATAAATTTAGATAGAAATACGAGAAAACAGGCAACAGTGAAGACACTTTCAGAGGAAGGTATTAATATTCCTTATCTTTTAGAAGGAAGGCTGCCAGAGAAATCAAATGAAATTTTGGTTATGAAAAAGTATGTGAATGAATCAGGAAAACAGGTAGGGGATGTACTGTTTATTCAGGAGGATATAGACGAGGAGGAAACGCCCAATTTTCGTTATAGCCGATATGAGATTTCAGGAGTTGTCATTGATGTGACGGATATTAACAGTGCAGAAGGTGGTGTTGCGTTCCGAAATAATGCAATAACCGATTATATTTTTTATGTTCCCAAAGAGGCTGTGGAATCGGAGATTTATACAGCGATGTATTTGACTTTGGAGGGAACGGATGAGCTGGCTTGTTATAGCGATGTTTATGAGCAGAAAGTAGACGAGATAGTAACTTTACTGGAAGATGAAATAAAAGAGGATAGAGAGCAGGCTCGTTATGCTGCAGTTACAGGTGAGGCTTGGGATAAAATTGCGGAAGCAGAGGCGGAAATGTGGGAAGCCTTTGATAAGGCAGAACAGGAAATTGCAGATGCAAAGACGGAGCTTGAGAATGGGTTAAAAGAATTAGAAAATGGTGAAGATGAACTTTCACAGGCAGAAAGAGAACTTTCACAGGCAGAGCGGGAATTATTAGCAGGTGAACGGGAATTGGAGCGTGGAGAAAGTGAGCTTCTTGCAGCAGAGCAAGAGCTTGCGAGTGCAGAGTCACAGTTAGAATTAATGGAGATGCTTTTTAGCGAAACGGATAAAATTTTTTCTTTGCTTGAAACGATACAGGCTGCGTTACCACAAGATAATGAACAGAGTGTTACATTAATTCAAAAATTGGAAGAAGGAAAATTGGCATTAGCACAGAGTAAGAATGAGATAACAGCAGGCAGAGCGGAGTTAGAAGCAGGAAAAGAACAGATTGAGGCAGCAAAGAAGCAGTTGGAAGAAGGCTGGGCTGCGATTGAGTCGGGCTGGAAAGACTTGGAAAGTGGCGAAAAGCAGATTTATGACAGTTGGGATGAATTAGAAGATGGTTTAAAGGAGTTAGAAGAAGGACAGATAAAATTAGAAGAAAGTTTGGCAGAGTATGAATCGGAAAAAACAGATGCACTGGCAGAAATTGCAGATGCAAAGCAGGAAATTTCAGACCTTAAAATGACAGAGTGGTATATTACTACCAGAACTTCTTTAAGCGGTTATAATAATATCAAAACAGATGCAGACTGTATTGAGTCCATTGGAAAGGCCTTCCCTGTTCTATTCCTTACAATTGCGATTTTAATCAGTCTTACAACGATGAGCCGTATGATAGAAGAAGATAGAGGATTGATTGGTACTTATAAGGCATTGGGATTTACGGATGATGAAATTCGGCGTAAGTATGTGGTGTATGCATTAATTGCCTGTATCATTGGCGGTATTTTAGGGGATTTTTTAGGATATATTGCATTACCTCAGTTTATGTTTCTTGTGTTTGGTGTAATGTACCAGTTACCGTATTATTGGTGTACCTTTGATGTTTTTTATGGAATTGGAGGTATTATTTTATTTATCGTAGGGATTGTAGGTGCTGCCTATGTGTCTTGTAATGTTGTATTAAAAAGTATGCCTGCTATGTTGATGCGTGCAAAAGCACCGAGTTCCGGTTCCAGAGTTTTATTGGAGAGAATTACACCTATTTGGAGCAGAATGTCTTTTTTAAATAAGGTAACGGCACGAAATTTATTCCGTTATAAAAAACGTTTGTTTATGACATTATTTGGCATTGCAGGCTGTACTTCTTTGTTATTAGCGGGATTTACGATAAAAGATACGGTGACAGAACTTTTACCATTACAGTATGAAGTGACCTGTCGTTATGATGCACTTGTGGTTGCTGAGGATAATGAAAAGCTGCTTGGATATTTGGAAGAACAGGGTGATGTGCGGAAATATATTAATATTATGCTGACAAATGTAAAGGTAATAACAGAGGATGGGAAAGAAGAAACCGTTCAGATGGTAGTAATTCCAGAGGGGGAAAATATTTCCCGCTATATCAGACTCAGTGATGAAGATGGGGAACGGCTGAAGCTGACAGATGATGATGTATTTGTGACAAAAAATCTAAGTATGGTAGCAGAGTTTGGTGCAGAAGAATTTGTCATTATTCAGACGATGGATTTAGAACAGGCAGATGTAGAAGTGACTCAAATTGTGATGAATTATTTGGGAAATAGTGTTTATATGACACAGGCGATGTATGAAGAAAGTTTTGAAAGCAAGTTTGAGCCAAATGCAGCCTATGTATTGTTAAAAACAGAGGGCGAAAAACAAAATGAATTTGTGAACGATTTGCAGGGAAGGGATGGAATCCTTTCGATTATAGGACAGTATGATATGACGTCTGGTTTTGATGATGCATTTCAGATTATTAATATGGTCGTGTATATTATTATCATTTTGGCGGGAGCATTGGCATTTGTTGTATTATTTACTTTAGCAACTACGAATATTTCAGAGCGTGAAAGAGAATTGGCTACGATTAAAGTATTGGGATTTTATGATAATGAAGTGCATGCTTATGTAAATAAAGAAACCTTAATTTTAACAGGAATTGGGATTTTACTGGGACTTCCGCTTGGAAAAGCATTTGGAATTTGGCTGATGTCTGTTTTAGAAATGCCGTCTATTTATTTTTATCCAAGCCTTTATCCGCAAAGTTATGCCTATGCAGCAGTGATATCGATATGTTTTGCCTTATTGGTAAATTTGATGACGAATAAATCGTTAAATCGGATTGACCCTGTAACGGCATTAAAGAGTGTGGAATAAGATTGATAAACTTTTAACAGAGAAGGGTATTCCCTTCTCTGAATTTTTTTACTGCATGAAATAAATATTCATGAGTTTATAGTTTTTTAAGAAAGAAATTAGCACTCACCTGTTGACAGTGCTAACAATCTATGCTATAACTCATATTATAAAAGAAAGTAATTACAGGAAGATTTCAACCGTTGTCAGAAAGTATGAGTGGAAATATCAAAATTGTATATACTGATTAAAACTGACAATCAATAAAGGAAAGAGAGGTAACGCTATGAACATTCAAAAATTTACACAAAAATCGGTAGAAGCTATTAATGACTGTGAAAAGCTTGCCTATGAATATGGCAATCAGGAGATTGAGCAGGAACATTTACTGGTGGCATTGCTTAGACAGGAAGATGGTCTGATTTTAAAACTGATTGAAAAAATGGAAATTCAAAAGCAGCACTTTATGGATAATGCACTCCGTCATCTATCAGCTCGTGTGAAAGTATCGGGCGGTCAGGTATTTATGGGTCAGGCATTAAATAAGGTGTTAATTCATGCAGAAGATGAAGCAAAACAGATGGGAGATGAATATGTTTCGGTAGAACATTTGTTTTTATGTTTGTTAAAATATCCGAATAAAGCAATGAAGGAGCTTTTTAAGGAATATGGCATCACAAGAGACCGTTTCTTATTGGCACTTTCAACAGTGAGAGGAAATCAGAGAGTGACTTCCGATAATCCCGAAGCAACTTATGATACCTTAGAAAAATATGGTTATGACATGGTAGAACGTGCCAAAAACCAGAAGTTAGACCCTGTGATTGGGCGTGATGCAGAAATTCGGAATGTCATTCGTATTTTATCGAGAAAAACGAAAAACAATCCCGTCTTAATTGGTGAACCTGGGGTTGGTAAAACAGCAGCAGTAGAAGGATTGGCACAGAGAATTGTTCGTGGTGATGTGCCTGAAGGATTAAAAGATAAAAAATTATTTGCACTTGATATGGGAGCATTGGTTGCAGGTGCAAAATATCGTGGTGAATTTGAAGAACGTTTAAAAGCTGTTTTAGATGATATTAAAAATTCCGATGGACAGATTATTTTGTTTATTGATGAACTTCATACGATTGTCGGAGCAGGAAAAACAGACGGTGCGATGGATGCGGGGCAGTTATTAAAGCCAATGCTTGCCCGCGGTGAACTTCACTGTATCGGTGCAACAACTTTAGATGAATATCGTGAATATATTGAAAAAGATGCAGCATTGGAGCGAAGATTTCAGCCTGTTATGGTGGATGAACCGACTGTAGAAGATACAATTTCTATTTTACGAGGATTAAAAGAACGTTATGAAGTATTTCATGGTGTAAAAATTACAGATGGAGCATTGGTTTCTGCGGCAGTGCTTTCTAACCGATATATTTCAGATAGATTTTTGCCTGATAAGGCGATTGACCTTGTAGACGAAGCATGTGCATTGATTAAGACCGAATTAGATTCCATGCCGACAGAGTTAGATGAATTAAATCGCCGTATTATGCAGATGGAAATTGAAGAAACCGCTTTGAAAAAAGAAAACGACCGTTTGAGTCAGGAACGCCTTGTAAACTTACAGAAAGAATTAGCTGAGTTAAAAGATGAATTTAGTACACAAAAAGTACAGTGGGAAAATGAAAAGAAATCCATAGAGCGTGTACAAAAACTGCGTGAAGACATCGAAGTGGTGAAAAATGAGATTAAAAATGCACAGCAGAGATACGATTTAGAAAAGGCTGCTGAATTACAGTACGGAAAATTACCACAGTTACAGAAACAGTTGGAATTTGAGGAGGAAGAAGTAAAAAATCGTGAACTGTCATTGGTGCATGAAAATGTCAGTGAAGAAGAAATTGCAAAAATTATTTCCAGATGGACAGGAATCCCGGTTGCAAAACTGACGGAAAGCGAACGAAATAAAACACTTCATTTAGATGAAGAACTTCATAAACGTGTTATCGGTCAGGATGAGGGTGTCACAAAAGTGACAGAAGCTATTATCCGTTCTAAGGCTGGTATTAAAGACCCGGGAAAACCGATTGGTTCGTTTTTATTCTTAGGACCGACAGGTGTTGGTAAGACCGAACTTGCAAAAGCATTGGCATCAAGTTTATTTGATGATGAGTCGAATATGGTTCGCTTGGATATGAGTGAATATATGGAGAAGTATTCGGTATCCAGACTGATTGGAGCACCTCCGGGATATGTGGGTTATG
>CAYMHX010000094.1:0-5780 GCA_964390325.1 uncultured Roseburia sp.
ATCCCGTTTGATTGGAGCACCTCCAGGATATGTGGGTTATGACGAAGGAGGACAGCTTACAGAAGCAGTCCGTAGAAAGCCATATTCTGTTGTTTTGTTTGATGAAGTGGAAAAAGCACATCCTGATGTATTTAATGTATTATTACAGGTATTAGATGATGGTCGAATTACCGACTCACAGGGACGTACGGTTGATTTTAAGAATACCATCATCATTATGACTTCTAATTTGGGTTCCGCACATTTATTAGAAGGAATTGATGAAAATGGTGATATCAATCCAATGTGTGAAGAAGCAGTAATGACAGAACTTCGAGGTCATTTTAGACCGGAATTTTTAAATCGTTTGGATGAAATCATTCTTTTTAAACCTTTAACAAAGGGGAATATTGGAAATATTATTACATTACTGATGGCAGAATTAAATGAACGTTTGGCAGATAGAAATATCTCCGTAGAACTGACAGAGGCAGCAAAAGCATTTATTGTAGAGCATGGTTATGACCCAATCTACGGTGCAAGACCATTGAAACGCTTTTTACAAAAGCATGTGGAAACATTGTCTGCAAAATTGATTTTGGCAGATGAGGTCAGAGAGGGAGATACCATTTTAATTGATACAGAAGGCGAAACATTAAAAGCTCAGGCAATTAGAAAGTAGTTTTTCGTTATTAAATAAGCCACACCCTTATTTGAACAAGTAGCGAATGCGGATTGTGAGTGTCCGCTTTACTACTGTACAAAACTTCTTTTAAAAAGAAAAAAGCATAATGAAAAGCCGAAGGTAAAACACCACAAAGTAACAGAAGTGTTATGGAGTGGTGTTTTTGATTTCAGGAGTTGATTTCTGCTTCGCGAAGTGAATTTGCATGCAGAAATCAATAAGTTACTGTTTACGAGGTACGAGTGAACAGTAACGTAACGTTAATTGGGTGATAAATTAGTATCATTTAAACATTGCACGATTTCAAAGAAACGGATATAATAGAAACAGATTTTCTAAAAAAATGAACGGGAGATTTATAGTATAAAAAATAAGTTTGATAGTTTATTTTTATACGGCTATTTGTTTCAGGGCAAAAATAAATAGCTTTGTAGTAAAAAATTGTTCAGAAATGAGGATTACTATGGCAGAAAACAAAAAGATTATTTTAACAGGTGACAGACCAACAGGAAAACTTCACATTGGACATTATGTTGGTTCGTTAAAACGCAGGGTAGAACTGCAAAATTCAGGCGAGTTTGATGAAATTTATATCATGCTTGCTGATGCACAGGCATTGACGGATAATGCAGACAATCCTGGAAAGATTCGTGATAATATCATGGAAGTAGCGTTGGATTATTTATCTGTAGGAATTGACCCTGCAAAATCCAATATTTTTATCCAGTCTCATGTAGCAGAGTTGACAGAATTAAGCTTTTATTATATGAATTTGGT
The DNA here is from genome assembly GCA_964390325.1 of uncultured Roseburia sp. Classification (GTDB taxonomy): domain Bacteria; phylum Bacillota; class Clostridia; order Lachnospirales; family Lachnospiraceae; genus Roseburia. The sequence continues at coordinate 1,442 of CAYMHX010000094.1, forward strand.
AACTGTATCACGTGTACAGCGTAACCCAACGGTAAAATCAGAACTTCAGATGCGTAATTTTGAAACGAGTATCCCGGTTGGTTTCTTTACCTATCCAATCAGTCAGGCAGCCGATATTACGGCATTTAAGGCAACAGTGGTTCCGGTTGGTGAAGACCAGATTCCAATGTTAGAGCAGACAAAAGAAATCGTACACAAATTTAATTCTGTATATGGAGAGACATTGGTAGACCCACAGATTTTACTTCCATCTAACAAGGCTTGCTTAAGACTTCCGGGTACCGATGGCAAGGCAAAAATGAGTAAATCTTTAGGTAACTGTATTTATCTTTCTGACACAGAAAAAGTAGTAAGTGAAAGAGTTATGTCAATGTTTACCGACCCAAATCATCTTCGTGTACAAGACCCTGGAACTATTGAGGGAAATACCGTATTTACTTATTTGGATGCGTTCTGTAATGATGCACATTTTGCAGAATATTTACCGGAGTATGCAAATTTAGATGAATTGAAAGCACATTATCAGCGTGGTGGTCTTGGAGACGTAAAAGTAAAGAGATTTTTAAATAATGTACTTCAGGAAGAACTTTCTCCAATTCGTGCAAAACGTGCAGAGTATGAGAAAGATATCGAAGCTGTTTATGAGATTCTGAAAAAAGGAAGCGAAGTGGCAGCAGCAAAGGCAGCAGAAACCTTAAAAGAGGTAAAAGCAGCAATGAAGATTAATTATTTTGATGACCCAACATTCTTAGAAGAACAGAAAAAGAAATGGTAGTAGAATTTTGGAAATTTAAAAATACGAAACAATGAAAATTTAGAAAAGTAACCTTGGAGGATTTTTCCGTGAGGTTACTTTTATCATTCTTATGGATTATTATTGTAAGAAGGAGGAACATATGGCATTTACACATTTACACGTTCATACAGAATATAGTCTGTTGGACGGGTCAAATAAAATTAAGGAATATGTCGCACGAGTAAAAGAGCTTGGCATGAATAGTGCTGCAATTACAGACCATGGTGTGATGTATGGAGTGATTGATTTTTACAAGACGGCAAAAGCAGCAGGGATAAATCCGATATTAGGCTGTGAAGTCTATGTAGCACCAAATTCTCGATTTGACAGAGAACTATCGCATGGAGATGACCGTTATTATCATTTGGTGCTTTTGGCAGAAAATAATACAGGTTATCAAAATTTAATGAAAATTGTGTCAAAAGGATTTGTGGATGGATATTATTATAAACCACGCGTGGATATGGAGGTATTAGAAACCTATCATGAAGGAGTGATTGCTTTAAGTGCCTGTTTAGCAGGGGAAGTACAGCGTTATTTGGTGCGTGGAATGTATGAAGAAGCCAAAAAGATTGCTTATAAATATGAGCAGTGCTTCGGAAAAGGAAATTTCTTTTTAGAATTGCAAGACCATGGGATTCCGGAGCAGAAGACTGTAAATAATCAGTTGTTACGATTAAGTCAGGACACAGGAATTGAACTGGTTGCTACGAATGATATACATTATACCTATGTAGAAGATGCAGAGGCACATGATATTTTACTTTGTATTCAGACAGGAAAAAAATTGTCGGATGAAAATCGTATGCGTTATGATGGCGGACAGTATTATGTGAAGTCAGAAGAAGAAATGAGAAAACTTTTTCCATATGCACTTTGTGCAATCGAAAATACACAAAAAATAGCAGACAGATGTCATGTGGAAATTGAATTTGGTGTGACAAAGTTACCACATTTTGAAGTACCGGAGGGGTATAATTCTTGGACATATTTGAACAAATTGTGTTATGAAGGACTGGTACAGAGATATCCGGACAATCATGAAGAAATGAAGGAAAGACTGGATTATGAACTTGGTGTCATTCAAAATATGGGTTATGTAGATTACTTTTTGATTGTTTGGGATTTTATCAATTATGCCAGAACGCATGACATTCCGGTAGGACCGGGGCGAGGAAGTGCAGCAGGAAGTTTGGTTGCCTATACGACAGGAATTACCAATATCGACCCAATTCGTTATGGTCTTCTGTTTGAGCGTTTTCTAAATCCTGCCCGTGTCACCATGCCGGATATTGATATTGATTTTTGTTTTGAGCATCGAAGTGATGTAATTGATTATGTGGTAGAAAAATACGGAAAAGATTGTGTGACACAGATTATTACCTTTGGTACGCTTTTAGCAAAGGGAGTCATTCGAGATGTAGGGCGTGTCATGGACCTGCCATATAACTTTTGTGACACAATTGCAAAAATGATTCCAAATGAACTTGGGATTACGATTGACAAAGCTTTAACAATGAACCCTGAGCTTCGAGGAATGTATGAAACAAATCCAGAGGTTAAGACCTTAATTGATATGTCAAAACGTTTGGAAGGTTTGCCTCGACACAGCTCTATGCATGCGGCAGGTGTCGTAATTTCACAGGAAGCAATGGATGAATATGTACCACTTTCGAGAGCTTCGGATGGTACACTTACGACCCAGTTTGTTATGACGACAATTGAGGAGTTGGGCCTTTTAAAAATGGATTTTCTTGGGCTTAGAACTTTAACCGTAATCAAAAACGCCACCGATTTAATAGAAAAAAATCATGGAAGAAAAATTGATGTGGATAAGATTGACTATGACGATAAAAAAGTATTGGATTCGATTGGAACCGGAAAATGTGACGGTATCTTCCAGTTAGAAAGTGCTGGTATGAAAAACTTCATGAAGGAATTAAAACCACAGAGTTTAGAAGATATCATTGCGGGAATTTCGCTCTATCGACCGGGTCCTATGGATTTTATTCCTAAATATATCAAAGGAAAAAATGAGCCTGAGAGTATTTCTTATGTCTGTAAGGAGTTAGAACCGATATTAGAGGCAACTTACGGATGTATTGTATATCAAGGTGCGACTCGTTCCTAGCTTAAATAAACAAAGGCTAGGCACATCATTTGAATAGATATTTTCATATATTGGTTCAAATAAAAGGGATTCAATTTGGAGATGTCAAAATGATGGAGAACTAATAATTTCGAGATAGGGAATGATAAGGTAACGCTTTGAAACTTATCCTTTGAGACTCCGACATGCATTGTTTGGAAACGAACTTTGTATGAAGCTCGGTAAAGTCGGCAGAAGCAAGTCTAAGTCAATGAAATAATTGAGTATGGTTGGTTCAAAAGTAGCTAGAGCTCGCCCGCCAGGAAAGATTAAAGTAAAAGATATGATTTGTGATATGTCGGAAGCCTATAAAATACCTATGGTGAGTATGTCAAAAATCCAACGACTGACGAACTCGAGAAATTAAAGGGTCTATATACGACCTTATGGAAACATAAGGGGCTATTTAAACATAGTGTTAGTGAGGTTGAGTAAGAATCTTGGTTATGAAAAACCTTGTTGTGTTAAAGGCACATCCAAGCTAACAGGCCTATATTGAGCACCTAAGGGTATATGTAAAGGTAGAAATTATTGGAATGAGGAAAGGTATTGAGTATTTTTGAATATTCTTAGTAGTATTCGAAAATATAGGTTGTCGAAGAACAATAAGCAACCGAATCAGTGCTGAAAAGTAGTGTTCGAACCAATGAAGTCTTTGTAATGAAGATGGAGGAATGGGCACAAGTCGTTGTAACTTTTAAAGGTTAATAGACTAAGGCAATTATTGGAATTACCCATATGATAAAGTAACCAATGAAAATAAAAAAGCATTCTGTGTTATATCAGGAATAGGCGTTACCATAATTGGTGTAGGTCTTTTAATAACGAGTATAATCATAGGTATTACAGATTCCGAATGGAGTTTTGTTGCTTTTATAATAGGTTTTATAATTGGACTTATAATGTTAATTTATGCTGGACTTAGATATAATAATTAATAATATAGCCAATAAGTCATGAAAGAAATATTAAAGTAGTTACTTATTAAAATTAGGTTGTTTGATTAGAATGAATAAAAGTTATGACGATGGAACGCCGTGTGCTAGGAAACTAGCATGCACGGTGTGGAGTGGGGGAAAACCTAGAGATAACATCAAAGGGTTACCTATCACTATAGCAAGTTATGCAGATTGTACAGGATTTGGCAGGTTACACGATGGGACAGGCAGATAATATCCGCCGTGCCATGAGTAAAAAGAAGCAGAGTGTCATCGATGCAGAACGCCAGAACTTTGTATATGGAAATAAAGAACAGGGAATCAAAGGATGTATTGCAAACGGAATTAGCGAACAGGCAGCAAATCAGATTTACGATTCCATGGTAGACTTTGCAAAATATGCGTTTAATAAGTCCCATGCAGCGGCTTATGCAGTGGTTGCATATCAGACGGCAT
>CAYMHX010000094.1:5790-8465 GCA_964390325.1 uncultured Roseburia sp.
CGGCATATTTGAAATATTATTATCCGGTAGAATTTATGGCAGCATTAATGACTTCTGTTATTGATAATACAAAAAAAGTATCAGAATATATTTACGCTTGTAGGCAAATGGGGATTTCGGTACTTCCACCGGATATTAACGAAGGTGAGGGAGTATTTTCAGCGGTAAACGACGATATCAGATATGGAATGTATGCAATTAAAAGTATCGGACATCCGGTGGTAGATAGTATTTTAGAAGATAGGAAAGAAAACGGAAGTTATAAGACATTACAAAGCTTTTTAGAACGTGTATCAGGACGTGAAATCAATAAACGTGCTGTGGAAAATTTAATTAAAGCAGGTGCTTGTGATGGTTTAGATGGAAATCGACAGCAGATGATACATATTTATGCAAAGATGATGGATAGTCTGGCAAATGAAAAGAAAAAATCTATGTCAGGACAGATGAGTTTGTTTGACTTTGTTTCCGAAGAAGATAAGGCAGATTATGAAATCAGGCTTCCAAATTTGCCGGAATATGATAAGGAAAGCCGTCTTAGTTTTGAAAAAGAGGTTTTAGGAATTTATTTAAGCGGACATCCATTAGAAGATTATGAAGAAAAATGGCGTAAAAATATCAGTGCTGTTACAACAGACTTTTTATTAGACGAAGAAAGCGGAGAAATAAAAGTAAAAGATAAACAGTCTGTTATGGTTGGTGGTATGATTACTGAAAAAACAGTGAAATATACGAAAAAAAATCAGGCAATGGCTTTTATTACGTTAGAAGATTTGCTTGGAACGATAGAAATAGTTATTTTTCCAAATAGTTATGAAAAATATCATCATCTGTTAAAGGAAGATGAAAAAATATTTGTCAAAGGTCATGCTAGTATTGAAGAAGATAAAAATGGAAAACTGATTTGTGAAAAAATATATTCTTTTGACGAAGCTAAAAAAGAATTGTGGATACAATTTCAGACAAAAGAAGAATTTGAGGAAAAAGAGCTGGAATTGTATAGAATGCTTCGTAATGCAAACGGAACTGATAATGTGGTAATCTACATTTCATCTATGAAAGCCATGAAAAAATTACCGGAGAGCCAGAGTATTTGTGCAGATAAAAATCTGATTGACACATTAACGGATTTTTTTGGAAAAAACAATGTAAAAGTTGTGGAAAAGAGTATTGAAAAGAAACGTTGAACCGATTAAAATAGAAGTATGTGAACAGTAAAATGACATCTTTTAGGAGGAAAAGGCGATGACAAATGAGATAAAAACAATTGGCGTGCTTACCAGTGGCGGTGATGCGCCAGGGATGAATGCTGCAATTCGTGCAGTGGTCCGTGAAGCAATTGTAAAAGGGCTAAAAGTAAAAGGAATCAAACGAGGATATGCCGGACTTTTAGCAGAAGAAATCGTTGATTTAGAAGCAAAAGATGTTTCGGATATTATTCAGCGTGGCGGTACCATTTTGCAGACAGCAAGATGTTTGGAATTTGTGACAGAAGAAGGACAGAGAATGGGTGCTGAGATTTGTAGAAAGCATGGAATTGAGGGTATCGTTGTAATTGGCGGTGATGGTTCCTTCCGTGGGGCACAAAAGCTTGCTTCTCTTGGAATTAATACCATTGCAGTACCTGGAACCATCGATTTAGATATTGCCTGTACGGAATATACCATTGGTTTTGATACGGCTGTCAATACAGCGATGGAAGCAATTGATAAGGTTCGTGATACTTCGACTTCACATGAGAGATGTTCTATTATTGAAGTTATGGGAAGAAGGGCAGGACACATTGCTTTATGGTGTGGTATTGCAAACGGTGCAGAGGATATTCTTTTACCGGAGAAATATGACTATGACGAACAAAAGCTTGTAAATAATATCATCGAGAAACGCCAGCGTGGGAAAAAACATCATATTATTATTAATGCAGAAGGTGTTGGACACTCTACAAGTATGGCAAAACGAATTGAAGCAGCAACAGGCATAGAAACTCGTGCGACCATCTTAGGGCATATGCAGCGCGGTGGCAGTCCGACTTGTAAAGACCGAGTTTATGCTTCTACAATGGGAGCTTATGCAGTAGACCTTTTATGTGAAGGAAAGTCAAATCGTGTAGTTGCATATAGAAATGGAGATTATGTAGATTATGATATTGATGAAGCACTTCAGATGAAAAAAGATATTTCCGCATATCAGTGTCAGGTGAGTCATAATATGTCTCTTTAAATAAAAGTCTTATTGTCCATACTGAGAAAACAATGCTATAGGTATGGGGAAAACGATAAGCAGCGATAATATATGGTCGTCCAAAGTGTTCGTAAAAGTCATATATAAAGAATGTTATCCGTGAGGATGCATGAAAACCACAGGCATAGGAAAGACCGCCTGATGGAAACTCCACGAATGGAATAGTTCGTGGAGTTTTTATAATTTGGGAGCGTAAAACCCACTACCCTTGGGTGGTGGGATAGAAGTGACTTTTTAACATGATATTTTACTGAAACAATTGTCTTTTGGTAAAATATGTTCTATAATATGCATACAGGAGAAATCCAAGTCTTTCGGAAGGAGAAGTCTGTATGTACCTAACTGTAAAACAACAAGTGAAACATCTGTCAAAAGAAGAATTGTAGGCTACAACGAAACTTTTCAGCGTAACAGTCATATGGGGAAGCAGAATA
>CAYMHX010000095.1:0-6988 GCA_964390325.1 uncultured Roseburia sp.
GTTCTTACGCAGCCAAACAGCAAGTGTTTGGCTGACGTGTGAAAAGTAACTTTTTACCTCTTTCTAAGAAATCCAGTATTTTCAAGGCTTTACAGACTTTTCTTAAACCTTTCATTTTTGGTGTCGAGGTTGACCGACTTTTTTATTTTATCCTATTCTTTTGTTTCAAACAGGAAGTATCTTAAACTTCTTTAAATAGTTACATTTCATCTATCTTATCCAACAATTCCAACAATACCCCTGTAACCTTTGTCTGATAATCAAGTGCCTCTACTTTTCCAACTACTTGCTCATAACATTCCCTCGCCTGTTCCACTTTTATATTCTCCGAATGAGCAGCTTTATTTCGATAATCTTCTCTTATCTTTTCACACTTATCCACAAATGAATCATTTTGAGGTCGTATAAAAAGTTCCAACGGATTTTCTACTTTCTTATCTTTTACAATTGTTTTAAGATACTCTGTCATTCTTTTTTTCATCAATTCTGTTTGTTTTTTTACATATTCTTTATCCTGATAAAATGTATAATCATCTTTCTCACCCAATAAGTATGGCAATTTTCCCATTGTAAATTTATCAGCTTTTTCCAGTCTTTTTTTATTATTTTCTACTTTATATCTTGGAGCTGACAACAAATAATCTGGCCAATTTGCATAGGTTTTGTTCAACTTATGTTTATTTGGTCTGTCATAGGTCTTTTCTAAATATGCTAAAAATCCTGTAAAAAATACCTCTTTTAATTCAATTTCCAATGCTGATGTTGCCGTAATACAAACTCCACTGTAATCAAAATTTTTATCAGTAATATCCTTACATCTTTTCCATAATACAGAAGCAGATACCAAAGAATTTCGTGCAGAAAAATGCATTTTCTTCCAGTTTTCTTCTCCAAAAATGCTCTTTAAATATTTTGTTTCTTCTGTAATAATATCTTCAGACTTTCCGATATGGCTGCTAATATACTCTGAAGTATTTTGGATAAACGTACTAATCTGCTTTTCATCACTTTCTTCTTTTTTATAATTTTTTATCTTCTTTTTTTCCTGTTCTAAATACCCTTGCAAATCATTCTGAACAAAGTTCAACAAAATATCTATATTTTGACCGATTTGTTCCATATTTTGATTCAGCCGTTCCATACCTTCACATATTCTTTTGGTATTACTTCTATTTTTTTCGCTTTCTTCTTGTATTGTTTCTATAATTTTTTTTGTTTGTTCTTCTGTATGTTCTACACTCCTATTTTGACCTTCTTTCTCCTGTTCCTCTTTTATTCTTTCTAGTTCTTTTTCTTTGATTTCTTCCAGTTTTTCCGTCAAATTCCACATTTCTGCCTTCTCTGCCAAATACTCCTCAAATAACCGATTAATATGTACTACATTTGATAAATTATTCCTTCTAAATTCCAAAATTTCTTTTTTCTCAAATGCTACTTCTGTTTCTTTTTTATTTAAAATCTGATTCATACACAGTAAATCTGAAATTTCAAAAAGATACATTAACAAATAATTATTTGCAACCGACTGTGAAAGTCCTCCGTTATCAGTTAAAAATTTTTCATTTTCTACTCCTGCCTCTGTCAAATTTCCAAAACCTGCTACTACATTCGTCCCAACTGTCCAATAAAGATATTTTCGGGGTTTCAAACAATATGTTTTAAATACTCTCTTTGCTATTTCTTCATCTGGATATTCGGAATCTAATTGTCTATTTCGACAATTTTCTAAAAACGCAGGAATTTTTTCACTACTAATATCTCCTAACAAATATAATAAACTATATGGTTTTGATAACTGTTTATCTTTATATTCTTCCAATTTTATATATTCTTGCATTGTCAAAATATTTTTTATGATTTTCTTTAATGTAATTTTCTTTAATTCTTTCTTACCCTCTTCAATCGGCATCTCATACAAAATCTCAGGAACTTGGTCTATATCTTGAAAAGTTTTATGAAATTTCAACAATATTTTTTCATCAAAATCTAATAATCCATTTTTATTTTCTTGCTCTATTAAAATTTCCATATAGAAATATGCAATTCCAAATCGAGTAAATATTACTCCAACTTTTCCGATTTGAAACGGTATCTCTTTTCCTTTTAAGCAATATTGATATCCCTCATCTTGATATATTCCTATTTGAGTTCTTTGTACTTGTGATAGATAAAATCGTTCGCAAAACGCATTTTCTCCTTCTTCCAATAATGGCGAACCTTTCATCTGTGATGACTCAGGAAACGGCGTTCCATCAAAACAATACCGAAAATATGCTTCACTTTCTTTTCCTTTTAATGCTTCATCTAAACCTTCCAATTCCTTTTTAGTAATAGATTTCATTCCTCTCATAGCACAAGCCTTTGAAAAATCATTTCTATCATAAGAAAGCGGAACTAATAAATGAATATATGCCTTCTTTAACATACACTTTTTTCTCCTTTTGTATACTTAAATTTTATTCTTTTGTTTAAAACTCATTTGAAATTTCTTTAAATAATTTTTTTACATTTTTAAAACTTCTCTATCTATAATTAATTTAACATAAATCTTTTATACAGAAAAGCTAAAAAACAACAAAATGGACTATGCACAAATAAATTTTTCGTACATAATCCATTTCCTATTTCTTCTAATTTTTATTTCTCTCATAACTAAATTTTATAAACGCCAAATACTGCCTGTAGTGTAACACTTTTCTATTAGTTATCTGATAATAATATCCCATCATACGTGCTTCTTTCACTACTTCTTTCTCATACTTTTTAGAGTTTTTTAATATTTCTACAATATAAAAAAGAAATTTCTGCATCTTTAACAACTGCTTTTCTGCTTCAATCATATTCTTCATTAATGTCTTTTGACATTCCTCATCATTTATAACTTTCAAAAACTGCCATATCTTTCTGCCTGAAAGCTCTGCAATAACAATCTCACCTTCTTCAAATGCCTTTTTAAAGTCATTATATTTAACTACATTATTGTCAAAATAGAAATCCGGAAATTTAACATACTTTTCAAAGTCTCCTATTACTGTAAAAAACGCTGCTGGTGTTTTACAAAACTCAACAATAGCAAATTTTGACTTTTCAGAACTTCTATCTACTTTATCTGACTTTAAAAACTCACTTACATCTTCAAATGAAAAAGATAATTTACCCATCTCCATAATTTCACATCTCCCTTCCTATACTGCTATTTCTTTCATGATATATCTTGTAGACTGTGGAATACGGTCTTCAATCGTCTTATCTAAACGTAAGTTCTTTTTCCAAGATTTATACTCTTTAATCTGAGATAAACGTACACCATTCTTGAAATAAAGATATACTCCTTTACTAAACACTTGTTCAAACATATAATACTCTTCGTTATCTAAACAATAAAAGAATTGTAATTTTGAATTACTCTTATTTGAAAATAACGAATTATTAGATACTTCATATTTTTGACTCTCTAAATTCTTTACAAGCAATTTTACTGTAACTTTTCCTTCTCTAAGTTTTCCTTCTATAGTTTTCATTCTTTTTTTCATACTGTTTTTCTCCTTTTTTCTTACAAATTTGTAATCATTCCATACTTTCTAATTCTATAATCTCTCGTTAGTGAGAAGCTCATTAATAAAAAACTTATTAATAAGTCACTCTGAATATATTCGATGAAGACGTATTCAGTCGCTGCTTGTGACACTCTAAGCCCTCACAGCCAGGCTTTATTTCTTACAAGAATATTCTACTATATCTGTTTTTTTTTAGCTATTAGCTACAGTCTTGCTAAGCGAAAAAAAAGATTCCATTTTTTTGAATATTCTACAATTACAAAATATTCGCTCTGTAATTGTAGAATATTTAAAACACTTGCTGTTTTGAACAAAAAATATGATTCAGGAATACAAAAATTCCATCACGAAGTGATTTTTAATGAATTTTTATATCGTAACTATAAAGGTACTGAATAATTACTTTTCATAAATAGAACCCATTCTTTCCCATAAAAAAATCGAGCCATGCCTAGAAATTTCTTCTAAACATAACTCGATTTCTTTTTTTATTCCTGCTTATACTCTAATAATGCCATCATTCCATCTACAAATCTCTTGCTCTTTGCCTCAATCTGAATCGTTTTTATGATTTCCTGTTTCTTCTCATTTTCTTTCTGTTCTTTCTCTTTTTCTTGCTTCTTAAATTGCTCAAATCCAGAGTATCTTATCTGTTCTTTTCCTTTATTTTCTTCTTTCTTTTCCTGCTTATATTTATAGGTAAATTTCTGGCTCTCTGTTTTTTCTTTATCAAAAACCACAGTTTCTCTATCTTTAAATTTCAGTTTTCCATCCATAAAATATTTTTCCAGCATACTTTCTAAATTAAACAGTACACTCTTTCGAAGTTTATTACTATAAGCAAACATCTTTGTATAATATGCACTATAAAGTTCTAAAATACTCTTATCCTGTCTTAAGTAATATTTGGAATGATCCACATAATTACGCAAATCTCTCACTTCATCTTCCTGATTTGCTACTTGGAATAATCGAAGCACACAAGAACAGCTATCTTTATGGTTTTCGATAAAATATTTCCATTTATAGCCTGTCTGCTCACACCATTTTTCCTCTTTTTTACACAAAAGTTTTGTTCCAAAATCAAACAAACTTATGGTCTGATACAGCACCAAGCCCTGTTTCACCTTATATTTTTCTGTTTCCAACTGGTTAAGAACCTCGCCATTCCAGCCATCTTCATTTCTCAGTGCCATATAATAAAAACCTAAAAACAGATACATTTCATCACGTTCCCACAAATAAGACAACGAAACCAACTGCCCAAGCAAATCATTGACCAAACTAAATAAATCCGTTACTTCATTCAAGGTAATTCTACCCTTCAACTGCTGAAATTCTACTACTTTTTTCTGGTCTTTTGAACTGGTACACATACCGTTTGCCTGTATCTGTGCCACTTTTTTCTTATTATTATAATATTGCACAATTTCTTCTTTTGTAATTTTCGGATATTTCGGCAATGCCAAATCGCCGCCTGCATACATTCGTGCTAATTCTATATTTCGTAAAACTTTTGGATTGATTTCATCTGCATAAATATCTATTACCTGACCATCTTTTAACGTATTCTGACAGAAGTATTTCAGACTCTCAAATACAGTTTTTGACTCTTTTCTCTCAAACTCAATATACTGTGACAGATAACGTGCATAGGCTTCTTTATCTTCATAATAATCCTGATATTCATTTGATACTTTTCCTGACACATGACGGACAAATTCCAAAACCTTTAAAATATTCCATGCCTTAGCGACACTCTGCTCTACAATCTTATTTTCTGCTTCTCGCTCCTTTTCATCTTGCAACTGTCCTGCATAAATCGAACGGCGAAGCACATCTTGTTTATACTGAATATAATCTTTAAAATTTCCAACCAAAAAGTTAAGCTGTTTCGGATGAATAAAATGTGCAAATGTAAACCAATGTGCCTGCTCCTCATCCATATCCATACAGTCTATCGTTACTTCATCTAAATAAGTAACTGTATCTACTTTCTGTTCCTTTGGCGCTTTCAAAAAAGCATAGTTTTCATCGATATACTTTTGAAATGCTTTCTGCATACAAATCGGAAGTAACATCTTAAAGTGCTTATAAATTTCTTCTTCCTGTCCACTGCCATTCTGCTGATTATACTCTGCCTGAATGAGCTGACAGATATTACCAAACGTTAGTTCGCCATTTTCGTACTTTTCTTTCAGTTCAAATACATAGATTTTAAAATTTCTTCCCGCATTGGCAATATTTCTCTTATCCTTATCCCTTTTATCTGCATCAGATTCAGCCTTGCTTTCTGTTGCATAATCTTCAACTGCCTCAAAAAATAATTCTCCTGCACTTTTCTTCTTTTTATCACTATTAGAAACTGTATTTTTTTCTTTTTTATTCTCGGAAAGTATAAAATCCCGATAATAAATCTCTTTCAAAAGGAAATACAACGCACCCTGAAAAATCGTATGTCTTTCATCATTTTTATTCCAAGTAATCACTTCTTGAAATGAACATGATTTTTTTTCATTTTCTTTCTTTTTCTTAGTTCTCTGTTCCTTTATATACTCCGGCAATTCTTTTCTTTTCCAAATGGTACGAAAGGAAGGAATCTGTGCTTCTCCCAAACCATTCTCACTGTACAATTTTACAACTAGTTTTCGTATCTCATTTTCCGGATAAAATCTTGTAGCATTGTTAAAATAATACTTTTCTTTTACCATCTGCTGATAAGCAGCTCTTTCATGTTCCCAAAGCATTTTGGTATAAGTTGTACCTAACATTACTTTTTTTCCATCTGTAAAATGAAAATTTTCATTACGAATGGCTTTTATGTGAGAAAGAACCTCCTTTGCCAACGGAATACCTTTTAATTCCATCTGTTTATTTGCTTCTATCGTACTAGCACCGCCATAAAAACGAAGAAGCATTTTCTTTACGATTTCTTCCTCTTTCATATAATGTTCCAGATTTTCATTGATAAACATTGGGTCTTCGGTTTTTTCCCCTGCCATCATTTCTTCTCTATCCATAGCAGAACGTGAAAAAGCTGCTGCCGCTGCAACGACTGCATTTGCAATATCCCTTTGAAGATTTTCTTCTGCCTTAATAGATTCATAAGCAAAGCTGGAAATCCCATCTCTATATTTCTCCTGCAAAGAACCATATTCCAAACCAGCTTTTTCAGACATCTCACTTGGCATTGCAAAATGATACACTGCTTTTCCAATATCCATATATTTTCCACATAAAAAGCGAAGTACATCTTTCCAACAGCCTAAGAGCATACTTGTACTATAACAATCTTCTCGTTTTAAACGTCTTTTCTTATCTATATAATTTTTTTCCACATAATCCTTGGCATAAGTAATCCAGTATTTCCTAAATTCGTCCTTTTCTTCCTTCATCAACTGCTGATACTTGCCACAATTTACATAATTAAT
>CAYMHX010000095.1:7088-8282 GCA_964390325.1 uncultured Roseburia sp.
TGCAATGTTTTATCAGAACCTTCTTTTGAACTTGCATATCGCTCTAATGTATCAGTTAAGGCAGCTTTATATGTTTTCTTTTCGCTTACTTTTTCCAAATTTTTACTAGACAAATCCAAACACTGATTTTGTACCTGTACCTTTACATCATGATTTTTAATAGATTTGATAATCTTTCTTTTCCAATAATCCTCCTCCACTGCCAGTAAAAATTTCTCCAAAGCCTCATTCAACCTTGTGTCACTTTGCATTTCCTCTAACACTTTTGGCAAAGTCTTTCCGTCCATCTGCGAAAGTCCCTGTAACAACAAAATCGCAACTTCTCCATTTGTACCACGTTTGATAGACTTTCGCATACGAACCAAAACAGCACGCAGTCTATCTTCCGTCGCATAAGGATAATGAATGTCCTGCATAGAAACACTTAAATGTTCCTTTCCGTAATAAATAACCTTCCAAGATTTCATCTGTTTAATTTTACTTCGGATATAAATTTTTCTATCTTCTAAAGTTTCTTCCCTTTTTTTGAAAGATACTTCTTTCCCTTTTTTATCCTTGTACTTATCTTTTACTATATTTTTCATAAGAGCTGTAAAATACAGTTCCAAATCTTTTGTTGTCTGTTCAATACAAGGATTTTTACATTTTTTACTTGCTTCTAAAAATACTTGTCTCGTTTCAGAAGATAATTCTCCTATTTTCTCATTATATTCCTTATCACAGATGCAACAAAGAACTTCCACTGCCGCAGCTTTATATGCTTCGCTCTGCCACTCATCTACCATTCGTTCCCGAACATAAATATCTAATACATTTCTTAACTTTTTTCCTGATGGAGCATAAGAAAACTTGGCAATTTTTTCCCAATAAAATTTTCCATTCTTATTTTCTGTACTATATCCCTCATAATCCTTAGACAATTCCAAAAAAGTTTCTACATCTTTACTTCTTACTGCTATTTGCACAAGTTCTTCAAAATGCCTTCCCAAGTTATCCGGAATATCAGACTGGAAAAATAAATGATATAACTTATTCGCCTGCCCTACTCTCGCCTCAATCTGTTCTTCCACTGTTGGAACTGTCATTTCCTTATTTGGTGCAGGATATAAAATTCCCCTTCCATTTTTTAACCTCTTACTGACGACTGCAATTCGCAGATTTTGTGCCTTCGTAAACTTCATAATCTTCTTCTCC
>CAYMHX010000096.1:0-8204 GCA_964390325.1 uncultured Roseburia sp.
CTACGGACCAAGGTGTCGGGAGTTCGAATCTTCTCGCGCACGTAGTAACCGGAACAGTAGTTCCGGTTTTTTTGTATTATCTAAAACTATAATTGAGTAAATACAAAAAATATATAAGTTTTTACTGCAAATACAAATGTGTGCAATATTTTAGATTTCTTCCGTTATAGATTTGAAATAGAAATATTTGCTTATTTATAATTAAGGGATTGAATTTTCAGATAAATCATATCAAATATAAAAGTTTTAAATAAATTATTGTCATATAGGTATTATATGGTGTAATATGAAAAAAGTGGTATAGAGTATTGCTTAAAATTATAAAGATGCTGAATAATGATAATTTAAGTAAAAATGAGGATTATTTTATGAAAGTGGTAGGTATAGGTAGATGGAGATACTGAAGGTACGGGCAAAAGATGTGATTGCAAAAAGACGTGATAATGTAAAGGAATGGTATTTAATACAAGAAGGAACGGTAATTCAGAAATTTGATTTTGCAGAGATTACATTGGGAAGAAATTCGATTATTGGTATTTTGGCAAGTGATTATTTTCCATGTGATTATATTGCACAGACAGATGTGACGTTGGCAGTATTTACTTGTAGCAATTATGAAGATTTGAAGCGAATGTTGATGTATCAGGAAAGACTTCGCAGTATTTTTTTGAAGACAGCATTAGAGCAGCGTCATCAAATGTTTTGTTTATATGCAGATTTACAGTTGAAAACACGCCAGTTTCATGCATTTGTGGAATCTATTTATAATGAATATAAAAATATTTGCACACAATTTGGTTTGGAAGAACAGCCATTTACAAGAATGGAGCGTTTTGAACCTTTAGTTATGAAGCATAAGGCTGAAAATTGGGAAATTAACAGTAGTATCAGTTTGATGAAGAACTATATGGTAGAATATATTCGTTTGATGGAGAAGGATGATAGCTTGAGCATTGGTGCAATTTTAGAAGCATCGGTGCAGATGCGGCGTGTTACACAGGGAATTGGAGAAATGGAGACGTATCTTTTATATAATAGAGATATTCTTTTATCGGAAACTCAGAATGATATTTTTCATTTGTTTTTTGAATTGGTAAAACGTGCGAAGGCAAAACAAATGGATATTGCTCCAATACGAAAGATGATGGAAGTTATAATTGAATTTATTGCTAAGATGAAGTTTTTTGATACAAAATTGTTAACATACCGAATGGAGCAGTATAGAAATTATAATTTTGAAACAGTATCTTTGGCAGATTTGGAGGCTGAGAAGACAGAGCAAGAATTGGCTTGTATAGGAATGCCAAGTGAGGGAATGGATTATTTGGCACATATTTTAAGCTATGCCGGACTAAATGAGGCAGGAATTGAGGAGGTACGAAGAAAAATAGAGGCATTTCGAGAACTTCCAGATATGTTTTCTACAGAAAGTGAAGCCTATACAATTCGCAGACAGTTGATACCAATTTTTTATGAAGCTTATACGAAGGTTATGCTGCGTCTTATGAAAGAGAAAACTGAACCGACACCAATTCTTAAAATGTTTTTAAACTTTGGTTTTATGGATGCACAGTTGGCTGGAGAGGAAAATATAAATACGCTATATGAATTAACAAATCGTTTGGAAATGTGTAATTCTGAACGAGTATATACGATTTTTTCATGGTTAAAGGCAGTTTATGAGGGCAAGAAAGAACCGTCAAAAAATGAATTTGATTTAGACTATCCTGCATATATTGCGGAACAGCGTAAAAATGGTGCAATTAAGCAAAATGATGTGCAGAGTATGTTAAATAATCAAGAGGAAAAGCTAAAATTTGAAATTAAAAATATGTTTACTTCCGGTAATAGAATTACATATGGTAAGGTTACAACTTTTTGCCCGATTTTAGGAGAATACGATTTGATTAATTCCATTGATAAAATGTTAGTAACCAAAGAAAGAGTAGAAGAAGCATTGGATAAAATTCGTAAGTTAGATTTTTCTGTCTTTTATCGTGAGGATATGTTTTCAGACCCGGCAAAGGATATCAATCGCGAAACCATTATGAGAGAAATTTTGCCAGATGTCATTTTGATGCCAAATGCGGGTACAAAGGCGATGATGTGGCAGGAAACTGCTGGTGTGAAGCGGACGACACCAGGAAGATTTTTGTTCCCAATTTTTACGGCGGCGGATATGGAAGAAATGATGATAGAAACAGTTGGACGTTTTCGTTGGGAAATTTGTAGGAAGGAACAGGGCGTTCATTGGAATGATATTCGTGAAAAATCATTGACATCCGAATATTGCGATTATATTCAATTTTATCGAAAAAATCATGAGTTATCACCAGATGCAAAGGAGAAAATTAAGAGTCAGTTGACTCGTGCTAGAAATAATTATAGGGAAGTATTTGTGAAAGATTATGTAAATCTGATAAAATATGAATCAAAGGGAAGTTTTCGTTTAAATCGCATTGCGAGGGATATTTTAGTGCGTTATTGTCCATTTGTAAAGGAAGTTCGGACGGAATTGAAGGGAAATCCAATGTATACAAGTTCAATATCACGTTATGATATAGAAACGGCAAAGAAGGAGCAACGAATTTTAGGTGTTTATGAAAAGTATAAGAAAGCTGGCGGTGTGATTACACAAGAGCTTCGCGATAATTTGTTATTTTACCAAATGTAAAAGTTTGATAAATAAAAGATTTTTCGTAACTATTCAGAGTAGGTCAAAACACTTGCTGTTTTGACCAAAAGAAAGTGATTCAAAGTGTAAACCGTCAAAGACGGTCAAAAATTCCATTACGAAGTAATTTTTAATGAATTTTTGCCTCGTAACTATGAAGGTACTGAATAGTTACTATTTGAGTATTATTAATATTAAGCTGGTAAAATTATCCTGTGTGCATATTTTTTTCTTAAATTCAAATACTAGAATTACAGTAATGAAGCTGTAAAAACAAGTTTGTGTTTGCGCTGTGTTCGCAAACTTGATAGAAAAAAACGGCGCAGAAATGAGGAGAAAAATGGCAAAGAACACAAGTACAAATTGCGGTTCAAAAAACAGCACACAGAACAATAATTCACAGAATAACTACCAGAATAGTTATCAGAACAAAGGTGCTCAGAACGGAACAAATAAGTCTGAAAATAAAACTTCTAATAAATCAGCTCAGAATGCCAGAAATCGGTATGAAGATTAAAAATAATTTTAATCAAGCTGTAATAGAGAGAATTTGGTTATAAATAACAAATCAGACTGTAAATAATTATTTGGTTAGATTTGAAAAAGACAAGTTTTCAGATTTAAACAACAGCATATGATAGAATAAAAGCAGAAAACTGCCGGGAGATGGGATATATATACAAAATAAGAATTGATATTTTGGTCAAGATTACTATATTTTGTTTATAAATTCTATTTTTCGGCAGTTTTTGTATAGGTGGAAGTTTTATGAGATTTGAGATGTTGCATCCAAGAGAACTTGAAATAGTTCAAAAGCAAAAGAATGCAATTATTGTCGATTTGCGGGAGAAGTCCTCTTATTTACAGTTTCATTATAAAAATGCTATAAATATTCCGTATGCAGAGGAGGAAGGGTGGCTCAATCAGTTTTATAGAAATAGGGTGTATATTTTATATTGTGATTATGGAAATATTAGCCTATTGGCGGCTAGAAAGTTGTCAAAGAGGGGAATTATGGCTTATACAGTAATTGGGGGGATAACAAAAATGATTGACAGCGGAAAACAGAACCGATAAGATAGACACAGAACGATAGATTAAAGGAGTAGATATGAGAAGATTTGAACTTTTAGTTCCATGTCATTTTGGATTAGAAGCGGTTTTAAAAAAAGAAATTTATGACCTTGGTTATGAGATTTCAAAAGTAGAAGACGGACGAATCACCTTCTTAGGAGATGAGGAGGCGATTTGCCGTGCAAATATATTCTTGCGTACAGCAGAACGGGTTATGATACAGGTTGGACGATTTAAGGCAACAACTTTTGAGGAGTTGTTTCAAGGTATTAAAGCGATTCCATGGGAAACTTATATACCTGAAAATGGGAAATTTTGGGTGAAGAAAGCGTCTTCCATTAATAGTAAGTTATTCAGTCCGTCCGATATTCAATCCATTGCCAAAAAAGCGATGGTAGAGCGTATGAAACAGAAGTATCATAAGCAGTGGTTTCCGGAAGACGGTGCACCTTATCCGATTCGTATTTTTTTGTTAAAAGATGAAGTAACGGTTGCAATTGATACATCGGGAGAGTCTTTACATAAGAGGGGATATCGAACGATGACTAGTAAGGCACCATTGACAGAAACATTGGCAGCGGCATTGATTTTATTGACACCATGGCGTGCGGATAGAATTTTAGTGGACCCATTTTGTGGCAGTGGGACATTTCCAATTGAGGCGGCAATGATTGCAGCGAATATTGCACCAGGAATGAATCGGGAATTTACTGCGGAAAAATGGACAAATCTGATTGAAAAAAAGCTTTGGTATGAATGTGTGCAGGAAGCAGAGGAAATGATTGATACTTCGGTAGAGGTGGATATTCAGGGATATGATATTGATGGAGAAGTGATTAAGGCGGCCAGAGAAAATGCAAAGCGTGCGGGCGTAGAGCATATGATACATTTTCAGCAGCGTGCTGTCGCAGACTTACGCCATCCGAAGAAATATGGATTTATTATTACAAATCCGCCTTATGGAGAGCGTTTAGAAGAAAAGGCAGCTTTGCCGAAGCTGTATGGTGAAATCGGTGCATCATATCAAAAATTGGATGCGTGGTCTATGTTTTTAATTACCAGTTATGAAGATACAGAGCGTTGCATTGGGCGTAAGGCGGATAAAAATCGTAAGATATATAACGGAATGTTGAAAACGTATTTTTATCAATTTTTTGGGCCAAAGCCTCCCAAAAAGAAAATAAAGTAACCTAAGAAAGCTTTGAATGGAAGCAGTGATATATAGAGAAATAAAATAAGTGTACAAGGAGTGGGCAGTATGCAGTATATAAAGAGATATATTGTTTTTACTCTGATATTGGTAATTGGATTTTTTATGAAGTTTAATTCGATTGCAGAGGATTATCAGCAGATAAGTAGTTTTCGCGGGGCTTCTATTCAAGAAGAAACATGGAATCCGTTGATTGCAGATAGTGTGAACGAAAATCTGCTTTCGGTGATTATTGACAATAAAGAATATACGAATGAAAATTATTCTTTTTATATGAATGATGATTTGAATATTATGCTTCCAGTGAAAATGTTGACAAATGCATTAAATTGTAGTGCGAGTGTTTATGATGGAAATACATTGGTTTTAGAAAAGCATAATAGTAAATTGGTATTTGAATTGCAGGAAGATACAGTGGAAGTAAATGGGGAGAACATGCCTCTTAATTCTCCATTTGTAAAAGAAAATAATGATTTATATGTGAGTTTGAAGGATATATCTTCCTATTTAAACTATTCTTATAACTGGAATGTGGAAGGAAATCTTGCACAGGCAGCAGATACAGTGGGTAATACATCTATTGTTCCAACGAAATATGATTTAAGAGAAAGAAATCGTGTAGCAGATGTAAAAAATCAGGGAAGTAATGGAACTTGCTGGTCGTTTGCAGCACTTGGGGCAATTGAGTCTGTTTTGTTGCCGGAGGAGGATTTACAGTTTGCAGTGGACCATATGACGTTAGAGAATGGATTTAATCTAACGCAACAGGACGGCGGTGAATATACAATGGGGATGGCGTATTTGGCATCTTGGAAAGGTCCTGTGTTGGCGGCAGGAGACCCATATGGAGATGGGGAAACAGATGAAAATTTAGAAGCGGTGAAGCATGTGCAGGAGGTACAGGTTATTTCTGCGAAAGATTATGAGAAGATAAAAGAAGCTGTATTTCGTTATGGCGGTGTGCAGACCTCTATTTATAGTGCTTTAAAAAGTGCAACTTCTCAGTCAGAGTATTATAATCCTGAAACCAGTGCGTATTGTTATATTGGTACGGCGAAACCAAACCATGATGTTGTGATTGTGGGATGGGATGATAATTATCCAAAAGAGAATTTTTCAGTGAATTTGGAAGGTGATGGAGCGTTTATTTGTCAAAATAGCTGGGGAAGCAGTTTTGGAGAACGAGGGTTTTTCTATATTTCTTATTATGATACCAATATTGGAACTTATAATGTGGCTTATACAAGAATCGATGGATTGGATAATTATGACCATATTTATCAGAGTGATTTGTGTGGCTGGGTTGGACAGCTGGGCTATAATAAGGAAAGTATTTTTGGAGCAAATGTATTTACAGCAGAGTCTGATGAGGTGTTAAAGGCAATTAGTTTTTATGCGACAGGCAGAAATTCAGAATATGAATTGTTTGTAGTAACGAATTTTACCGATGAGGAGTCATTAAATAATCGTATTCCGGTTGCTTCTGGTAAGTTGACAAATGCGGGATATTATACGATTGATTTTAATCAGGAAATTAATATCAATGCAGGGCAGAAATATGCAGTTGTATTACATATTGTGACACCTGATGCAGTACATCCGTTAGCAATTGAATATGTGGCAGATAAGGCAACAGCCAATGTCATTACAGATGATGGAGAAGGATATATTAGTACTAATGGAAGTAATTGGGAGAATGTAAAAGATGTGATAGATTGTAATTTATGTATTAAAGCATTTAGTAAAAATAGATAATGAGGATGAAAATTGGTGGAAAATAGGCAATTGTAGAATGATAAAGCCTATAAGATGGAAAATTTATAATACTTTAGAATGAGAGGAATATAGATGGGCAGGATTGTTTTTGCAACAGGAAATGAAGGAAAAATGAGAGAAATACGTGATATTTTGTCAGATATGGAGATAGAAATTGTATCTATGAAGCAGGCAGGAATATGTACGGATGTAGAAGAAGATGGCACAACCTTTGAAGAAAATGCTGTGATTAAAGCGAAGGCGATTGCAGAGTTTACAGATGATATTGTACTGGCAGACGATTCTGGTTTAGAAGTAGATTATTTGAACAAAGAACCTGGAATTTATTCGGCACGATATATGGGAGAGGATACACCTTATTCGGTTAAAAATCAGGCGATTTTAGACAGAATGGCAGGAGTGCCAAAAGAAGAACGAGATGCACGCTTTGTTTGTGCAATTGCAGCAGTGTTGCCAAATAAAGAGGTAATTGTGGTAAGAGAGACGATTGAAGGTTATGTGGGCTATGAAATTGCAGGTTGTAATGGATTTGGATATGACCCGATTTTTTATGTAGATGAATATGGCTGTTCTACGGCTGAATTGAGCGAAGAAGAAAAAAATAAAATTAGTCATCGCGGTAAAGCATTGAGGGTAATGAGAGAAAAATTGATTGCATATGGAATAAAGTAAATGAAGATATTAATTATAAGTGATACACATGGAAACCATGATAATTTAGATATTGTTTTAGAACAGGAAAAGCCTTTGGATTTATTGATTCATTTAGGTGATGCACAGGGAAAAGAGGATTATATTGAAGTTGTAGCAGAGTGTTCAATGGAAGTGGTTGCTGGGAATAATGATTTTTACAGTAACCTTCCAAGGGAACAGGAGTTGAAAATTGGCAAGTATAAGGCATTTTTGACACATGGGCATCATTATTATGTGAATGCGGGAACAGACCGGATTAAAAAAGAAGGAATAAATAGGATGGCAGATATTGTTATGTTTGGGCATACGCATAAGCCTGTATTGGAAAAAGAGGGAACGATGGTGGTTTTAAACCCTGGGAGTATTTCTTATCCAAGACAGGAGGAAAGATGTCCTTCTTATATTATTATGGAATTGGATGAGAATGAGGAGGCTCATTTTTGTTTGAAGTATTTGTAATCATTGGGGTTCTTGGGAAATAGAAATGATATACGGCATATAGAATTTTTTGAAAGTGAGAGAATAGAAAAGCGAAATTATGCTGGAAATACTAGTAGTTTTGCTGTGAAAATGTTGCATTTGTTCAAACTGTATATATTTTATATACAGTTTGAACAAATGCAAAAAAAGTGAAAAAAACTTTAAAAAAAGTGTTGACATTTTCTTTTAAGCGTTATATAATAACTCTTGTCTTGAGGAACACGAAACAAACACAAGACAAAAAATAAAAACCTTCGGGGTGTGGCTCAGCTTGGCTAGAGCGCCTGGTTTGGGACC
>CAYMHX010000097.1:0-8128 GCA_964390325.1 uncultured Roseburia sp.
CGACAAGAGAAAACGACTAAAAAATAAAATGAAAAACACGAAAAAAGCCTTATAACTCAAGGGATTGGAGATAAAAATAAACGGATGTTACTTCAAAAGAGTGGAAATATGATATGATGAATAAAGAAAGTATTGAAAATACTGTTGTGAACAAAGTCCGATATAGTGGACAATAACTATCTACAATGGCTACATTGAAGGCAATCTGTCTGCTGTTAATGTGAACAAAGTCCGATATAGTGGACAATAACAATGTCATAAACCAAGCGGTTTCATCGCATTTTTTACAGAAAGTAGCGTGAACAAAGTCCGATATAGTTTAGGAAAATTTTCTATAAAATAATGGACAATAAATTGTTTGTTATTTTAGAAAAATAAAAGAAAACCAACAGAAGAAAGCGTAAAAAATAAAGCAAGATATTTGACCTAAAATCAAGTATCTTGCTTTTGTTTTTTATAACGTGGAAAAATCGTAACTATTCAGAGCAGTTCAAAACACTTGCTGTTTTGAACAAAAGAAAGTGATTCAAGTGTGCAAAAATTCCATCACGAAGTGATTTTTAATGAATTTTTGCATTGTAATTATGAGGGTACTGAATAATTACGAAAAATCAGATTTTTAGAATTGAGATGTAAAAAGAGATAGGTTACAATATACTTATCTATATAAGCAGCAGAGTTTTGTTATAACGATGAAATATAAAATGGTTAGTTTTATTTTGGTATTTTCATAATTATCAGGTAACAATTTGAAAGGCACGAAAGAAGAAACGGAGCAAAACATGGCAAGTGAAATTGATGAATTAATAGGTACAAATTCGTTTGATAAAATATTTAAATATATCATGAGAGATTACTATACCTATGGTTTTAAATGTTATGGACAGTTTGGCAAAAGTAATAAAAAAATTGATAAAGACCGAAATCGGATAGAGAAAATATTAGGACAAAATTGGGAAGTAAAGAAGACTGGAAAACATGGTTGTTATCAAATTATGGTAAAAACGATACAAAGTGATACGGTTCATTCTATGCAAGAGATATATTCATTTCATAATTTGAATTACATAGGACATTTTTTGAATTATTTATTGGATTTAGATAAGGAAGTGATATTAAATGAGGGCGAGAACTTTATTGAAACAAATCAGAACCAGTTAGAAACTGTTTACAGACGAAATCTTAGTAGAGAGGAATTAATAAATGTAAATGAAGTAGATTATGCCATTATTCAAAATTGGTTTAATGAAATTCGGAAAGGAAAACATGCTTTACGAAAATTAAAAGTACGAATCAATCGTCAACTGGATATATTCTGTTCCGATGGTTTGGAATATAAAACGCTGAAAAAAAGAATGGATATTTTAGAAGAAGTTGGTATTGTTAATAATTTGTCAAACATATCAGATGTGCAAAGAAGAACAGATTGGTTAAAAGAGCAATGGTTTCAGTATAGAGGAGAAACGAGAAGTTTTTCATCTGATACGGATAATAAAGGGAGAGATTATTGGATAAAATCGGATTTGACAATGACATCTTTTATAAAAAAAGGAAATGAATTGTGGCAAGAATATAAAGATAAGTCAGAAGGTGACTTTGTTTGTCATTTGCAGAGATGTTGTTCGTTTTTCTCACAATATTATGTTTTGGAAAGAGTAGGAAAAATTCTGATAGAAAGAATTGGAAAGTTTGAAGATGGAATGTTTCAATTTAAGCATCATTACATACAAAAAACGTTGTATGATTATCATTTGTTAGATATTTTAACAGCAATTGAGAAGAACTGTGTTTGTTTGGTAGAATATTTACATGGAATTAATCAGCATAAGATGGAAGCTGTCATTCGACCGCTTCAAATTCGTATTAGTGTTACAAATGGCAGAGAATATGTGATGTATTATGATATTGAAAGAAATCGTATTAGTGCATTGCGTTTGGAGTTTATAGAGAAGATTATTAGTTATGAAAATTATGAATATGTGGAGTTTATTAAGAAAGAAAAAAAGCGGAATATAAAAAGAAATAAAATAGAAAAGCAGATGAAACTGGCGTATCAAATGTTGCCTAAAATATGGGGAACGGAATTAAGAGAGTGTATTGTTGACAAAAATTGGGAGAAACGATTAAAAACTTATGAAATTTATTTGGATTATGATAAACAGACAGAAGGGTTTATTGATTCACGCATAAAACGGGAAAGCAGACAGAAGAATGTAGAACAAAAGGAAAAGAAGATTGCGATAATGTGTTTTCCAACAAAAGAACTGCGTACATGGATAAGAAGTTTTTATATGCGTATGAAAGAAGTAAAGGAAATAGAAGAAGGAGACTTTTCTGTTCAAGATGATGTAGATGATTTATGGAATCTTTATTTTGGAAGAAAGGAATTGGAGTTTTTAAAACCGTTAGAAAAACAGAATGGAACTATTCAAAATAGAAAAGAATATAAAATAAAGGGAGATGAGGTATCAGAGTACGAAGGTCACACAGCATTATTTCATGAATGTTTCAGCAAGTATGGTGTAGTTTTGGCAAATAGTGTTTTAATGTGTTCTGAAGCAAAAATAGGTGATACAGTTTGGTTAAATGAAGATAGAAGGGAATATTGGAATTTTGAAGAAATTTTAAAAGAAGAAATAAGTAAAAATTTCTCTTTTTATACAAAGGAAGAAAAAGAGTATGTTGGTGAGATACTGAAAAGTTATGTATATGAAGCAGGTGTCATAGGAAAAGATAAAGTACCTCGTTTTTTAACAGAAAAAAAAGATTATTTACAGGAATTACTGCCGCTTACGAAACTAGAGGTTCGATGGCTGTTTACAGTATTAAATGATTCTATGGCAGAAATTTTTTTGCCGAAAGAAATGAGAAAAGAATTATGCAGTTATTTAAAAGAAAGTGTACTGTATGATGTTATGCCGTTGCCGTTAGAATATGTCTGTTATTTTGACCGTTATCATTTGGAAGAAAGAACCGAAAAAGAAATAAAATATATTAGACAGGTGTATAATGCAATTAACAGTGAGAAAAAGCTGTTTATAGTATTTAGAAATTGGAATGGAGTGGAAAAAAAGAGAGTGTTAAGACCTGTGTGGCTGGAATATTCTATCAAAGAGGATAGAATGAGAGTCTGGGGCTTGGATAAGTATGATAAACTTTGTATTGTGAATACTTCGAGAGTGGAACGATTGAAAATATTAGAAAATGATAAATTTGATTTGGACGATACGAGAAAAATAGTACGAAATTTATATCAAAAAACAATGAAAAAAATTCGGGTTATATTCTATGAAGGTACAAAAAATCTGCCTGATAGGATTTTAACAGAATTTTCACTATGGAAAAAAGAATGTATTTTTGATTCAAAAACGGAATTATATACAATGACATTGTATTATTCTTCGTATGATGAGAAAGAAATATTGATAAGGTTATTGAGCTATGGAGCATATATTAAAATTTCGTCAGAGGAAGATGATAATTATGTATGTGAAGAATTAAAACGGCGAGTGAAATTGCAAAGGGATAAATTCCAGATAAGAGATTTGGAACGATAAAAGAGGGGGGAACTCCTCTTTTTTTAGTACCTTTTTTTTCGGATAGAGAAATGTATTTTTATAGAGATAGTGGTAAGCTAGACTTAACAAGAAAAAGAAAATTCATAAGGAAACTAAATGATTCAAGGATTTTAAAGCCTGGCTGTGAGGGCTTAGAGTGTCACAAGCAGCGACTGAATGCGTCTTCATTGAATACATTCAGAGGAGCATCTCACTAATGAGAAAGAAATAAAAAACACAATATTAGGAGGAATTGCTTATGTTAAAAGCAAGTGCGTTGGTTGTTGTATCGCCGGAAGAAGTAAAAGATACAAAGAATGGAATTTCTGTTTTGGAAGGTGGAAATCAAAATATTGTAATTGAGAACTCGACATCCAAGGAAAAAGTACCTGAGAGTGTTTTAAATCTTGCTTATCGTTTGATGGCAAATGATGAGGTTATGAAGGATATCATTAATGAACTTCGTGTGTTGTTTACTCAGAAAAAAGAAGAATTTCATTTTTTTCTGTCTAACAGAGAAAACAGGGAGAAGGAAGTGATAGTGAAGCTGTTTCAAGATATGGTGGGTATTGTATCTACGTTTCATTATTGCAAGGATTGTGAAATGTTGAGTGGAAAGCTTATTTTTTCGCCAAGGACACTGGCATTTATTAATGGTCAGTATTTAGAAATGGCATTATATAAACAGACAAGAGAGATTTTAGATAAATTGTCTGTGAAACAAAAAAAGCTTTATCAGTTGTATCGAAATGTAAAGGTTACAACGAAACAAGGTCGTTTAAAGAATGAGTTTGATATTGTAATTGATTTTGGAGGAAAGATTTATGTAGTAGAAATTAAGAGTGGAAAGCATTTTAGAGAGTTTGAAAAATATTCACAAATTGGCAGAGAGTATGGTATTGTACCAAATCAGTTTTTGTTGGTGGATAATTATTTGTCAGACGAAGATGTAGAAACTGCTGAATATTTTTGTGAGTATTATGTTTCTAATTTAAAAGGAAATAGTTTTGAAAAGAAATTGATGAAAATGTTAAAAAATGAAGAATAAACAAAGGAGAAAATAAAAATGATGAATAAAATTTCTGTATTAAATAATCCAAATATGTATTATGCAACAGTTTATGAGATGGAGCAGAAAGCACTTCCAAAAGAACCTGTCTTTGCTGTTTGTGAGGGTGAAACAATTGTACATACTTCTCAACCTTTTCATTCTATATCACAGGAAAGAACTGTGGAGATGATGGATGACATTGATAAAGCTATTGTGGAGGAAGTGGCTCGTTCCAAATATCTGACTTCGCTTCAAATTTTTGAGTTTCTTAGCATGAGAGGTTATCGTGTGAAACGTGATAATTTAAGAAAGAAAATCTTGAAATTAATGAAGTATAGAATGATTCAAGAATATACGATTCTGAAAGAAGGTGCAGAGAGAGGGTTAAATTATTATGAGTTAGATGTAAAAGGCTATCTTTTTGCAAGAGAGCAGGGAGTAGAATTTCATATAGGAAATCGATATCTCTCTTTTCAGAAAAAAATGGAAAAAGGCATTGTTGTAACTCCGACTGATGTAAAACGTGTACTTACAGGCAATCAAATTGTACTGGGTATGCTTATGAATGGAGCAAAGATTAAACGTTTTGGAATTATGGAAACATTTGTGCCAGAGAGAGAAGAAAGAATTACAGATGGCTGTATTATGCGTACTGCTGCAAATGTAAAAATAGATGAGGATAGTGTGCTGGCGTATGAAGTTGTTCGTGATACTCTGGAAGCATATCCGAAACTTGCTGATAAGGTGGAACGATATTATACACTTCTTAATACAAAGGATTACTTAGTTCAGAATAGACATAAAGATAGTTCTTTGCCTCAACTTGTTATTTGTGGAGAAAGTTTAGAACATAATAAGAAAATTTTTCAGTTTTTAAAAGAAAAAGGATTGCTTCGAGAAAATGACCCGATTTTGTTTACAGAAGATTTATTGAATATTAAGCATTCTTTAAAATCATTATATGAAGTAAAGGAGGAGGGGCTTTGTTGGTATGGTATTCCAAAGAGAGAGGAGGAGTACAACGAAAAAGAGTATTTATATAGAGAAATTGGTTAGGAGAAATTTATAAGAAGAAAGAACTATCTATTTGGCGGAGTTTTTTATCGCCGAATAGATAGTTAGAAAAATAAGATAGTTAGAAAAAATGTTAAAGTTTTAACAGAAAGGAATGAGAAAAATGGTACAACAAGTTTATACATCAAATGGAGTAACAGTAATTCCAGTCGAGACACGTTTATTAGCACGAAGAAAGGTATTTATTCAAGGAGAAATTAATGAAAAAGTAGCAAATGAATTTATGCAGGAAATTATGCTGCTGAATTTTGAGGACAAGGAAAGCGAAATTGATGTGATTATAAATAGTCACGGAGGTGAGATTCATGCAGGAATGCTGATGTATGATTGTATGCAGGGAAGTGAAGCACCGATAAGAGTTTTTTGTACAGGGTGTGCATATAGTATGGCAGCAGTATTATTTGCAGGTGGAAAACATGGAAGGTTTATGCTTCCTCATTCAAAATTGATGGTGCATGAACCGTTGATAAGTGGTGGCATTGGCGGCAAAAGTTCTTCGATTAAATCTATTTCTGATAGTTTATTGGAAACAAGAAAGATGATAAATGAGATATTAGCAGAACATACGCATAGAACAATGGAGGAAATTGATGAAGCGACCTCTTATGATAATTATTTCAATGCTGAGGAAGCGGTAGCATTTGGGTTTGCAGATGGAATTTGTGATTTTAAAGTTTTGGTAGAAGAAAGTTTAGGGTGATTATTTAGAGCATTTTAAAATATTTGTTGTTTGAAACGGAAGAAAGTGATTTTAGAGTAGAAAAATTCCAGTACGAAAGGATTTTTGAATTATAAATATGAGGTTAATAAATAATTAGAGTTTAAATTAAAAAATTAACAAAAAGTGTATTTGTGCAGAACATAAGATTTATTTTACGATAGATTTATAGATATGAGAAAGGTAAGGTTACAAAAAATGGATAAAGTAATATTAGGAGAAGGCTGTTATTTAGAGGAAGATTTGGGCATGAGTATTCCAAATAATAATCAGATAGTGGTTGGGTGCAGCGGTACAGGAAAGTCAATGTCAGTCATGCTTCCGACTATGCTTCATCAGAATGAAAGCAGTTTTATCGCAACTTATGCAAAGGCAGGAGAAGCAAGAAAATTGGCACATTATTTTGCACATAAAAAATATAAGGTACATATTTGTGATTTATCAGCTCCTGAAAAAAGTACCATTTCATTTGAACCATTAAAATATGTGTCATCTTACTTAGACATAGAAGAATTAGCGACACAGATTGTTGTTGGGAATCCACAGGAAAATGCACCAAAAGATAAATACTGGAATGATAGTGCAAAATGTTTGCTGATGTCATTGATAATGACTGTACTTATGATGGATGAAAAATCATCCTTTTTAAAGGTGATGGATTTATTTAATGAGTTAAAAATTTGGGAAGACGGAAGGGGAATAGCAACTTCTTTAGATGAACTATATAAAAAGATTAAGGAAAAAGACCCTGATTCTCAGGCAGTTTGTTATTTTACAGATTTTCAGATGCTTCCTTATGCCACAGCAGGGTGTGTGAGAGATACGTTAGCCAAGTCATTAAGACGTATGTTTCCAGAACCGGTACAAGAGATTATGAAGAGGAAAAGGAATATTGATTTTAAAAAATTGGCGACTGAAAAAACCGCATTGATTATCATTACCAGTGCAGTGAATACTTCTTTATATTATTTTGCAAATTTAATTTTTGCCACAGGAATTAAACAGTTTTTGGAGTATTCAGAAACTTGTGATAATCAAAAACTTCCTCGTCCTGTTCGTCTTTATTTTGACGATTTTGCCTGTGGTGCCCCAATTCAGAATTATCCGAAAATGATTTCGATTTTTCGAGCGGCGAATATTAGTGCATTGATGCTGATTCAGAGTGAAAGCCAGTTGAACGAACTGTATACCAATCAGGGAGCGACAACGATATTAAATAATTGTTCTTCGTATACATATTTTTCGGGTGGAATGGATTTGGAAACCTGTCAGAATATTTCCCGCAGAGTCAATGAAAAATCGGTATCGGATATTATGTATATGCCGACTGGGAAAGTGATTGTAATGCGAAGTGGAAAAAAGCCTGTGGTAGTTCCAAGGTTTGATATTTATAACAGTGATATTTATCGGGAATATGAGAATGCTTTGCATGAAAAAGAAAATAGAAAGAATGAAAGATACAGAGCATAAATTTGAAAATTATACCAATAGTAAATTGTTTTTATTTTGGAAAAGTATTATAATAAAAATGGATTTTGATAGGAAGCACGCGACTTTAGTCGTGTGAGGCTTCACAAATGAACTACTATTTAAAGAAAATATAGTCAAACATTAAAAGATTTTGAAACAAAAATTAGATAGAAAGTAACTATTCAGAGCAGCTTAAAACACTTGCTGTTTTAAGCAAAAGAAAGTGATTCAGGAGTGCAAAAATCCTATCACGAAGTG
>CAYMHX010000098.1:0-8087 GCA_964390325.1 uncultured Roseburia sp.
CATCCCCCGGAGGGTCTATATATGAGGCGAAGTTTTTAATCGCCGAATATATAGAGACTATAAACGGATGAAGGAATTAAATATGTTGCATCGACATTCAAAGAAACGGTAAAAGGTGATGTGGATATTTTAGTAAAAGAAAAGAAGCACAATCAATGCAGCTTTGCAAGGATTGTACTTCTTTTTATAAAATAAAATTAAACTTGGTCAATCACAACTTTTGCACTGGTATTAATTGCAACGGAAACCTGAGATTGTTCAGAGGTCTGTTCTTGCTGTTTTTCCTGAAGTTTCACATTTTCTTTCGTCCAGAAATTTTCTTTTTCTTGAAGGGCTTTTAATTCAGCTTCTTTTTGTGAGGTATCTGCACCATATAATTTATCCTGACGGATTTCGGATTTTAAGACTTGAATGGTACTTTCTTTTGCAATGTCCACCTGTTTTGCTACGAGTTCTTTTTGGACAACGGATTCAGCAGAAAGCATTTGCTGAATATCCTTTACCGGCATATCAATATGCGGTTCTTTCTTATTAGAAGCATCTGTATTTTGGACAGGTTCGTGTTCGGCTGGATTTTGTTGTTTTTGCAGTTGTTCTTTTTTTATTGCTTCTTCCTGAGCCTGTTGTTTTGCTTCTTTTACAGCTTCTTCTTTTGCTTTTTCCTGTTCTTCTCTTAATTTGCGGTTTAATTTATCGATTTCTTTTTGGATTTTACGACGTTTTTGTTCTTTTTCCGTAGCAGTCATATCCTTATCCGAATCGATCTTTTTTAAATGCTGTTGTTTGCTTGCGATTTCATTTTGTAAGGTTTTGTCTTGCGTTAGTGTCTTTTGGGTGGAAGCAGAAGCCGTTGTGACGGAATCGATTCTTGCGATTTTTTCAATTGCCATAGGTATTCCTCCTTTCTCATTTCGTGTTCGTTTCAAGGTATTTCTAATTATATTGTAGTCCTATGGAAATAAAAAAGCAAGAAAAGGAAAAGGTTTTCTTAATATTTAGTGTTCCAAAGTAGAACTATATGTGTTAAAATATTAACGATGTATAGAGGGAGAAAACATTTTAGAAAGGAAGGAAAACATGAATATTCAAATATGTGTAGGAAGCTCCTGCCATATCAAAGGCTCAGCAGAGATAGTAGAGCTTTTGCAAAAAGCGATTGCAGAACATGAGTTAGATGATGAAATTACACTTAGCGGTAGTTTTTGTACTGGTAAATGTAATAGAGTGGGGGTCACCCTTCAAGTAGACGAGGAAATTTACACTGGTGTGACTGTAGAGAGTTTTAACGAATTTTGGAATGAAAAAGTACTGGCTGTACTGGAAAGGAAGTAAGAGATGTTGGCAAAGTGTCTGACTTTAAAAAAGTCTAATTGTAAAAACTGTTATAAATGTATCCGCCACTGTCCGGTTAAAGCAATTCGTTTTTCCGGAAATCAGGCGCATATTATCGGAAATGAATGTATTTTATGTGGTCACTGTTTTGTAGTCTGTCCACAGAACGCAAAGCAGATTGTAAATGAAACCGAAAAGGTGAAGGTATTTTTAAAGGATGTAAATCCTGTTATTGTTAGTTTAGCCCCTTCCTTTATTGCAAATTATGAAGGTGTGGGAATTGAAGCTATGCGTGAAGCATTGAAAAAGCTAGGTTTTTTTGATGTAGAAGAAACAGCTATCGGTGCGACCATGGTAAAAAATGAATATGAACGAATGTTAAAAGAGGAGAATCGTGATATTATTATCACTTCTTGTTGCCATTCTATCAATTTATTAATTCAAAAATATTTCCCTGTTGCATTAGAATATCTTGCTGATGTTGTTTCACCGATGCAGGCACATTGTAACGATATTAAAAAGAGATATCCGAATGCAAAAACGGTATTTATCGGACCTTGTGTTGCAAAAAAAGATGAAGCTGAATATTACGAAGGAATTGTAGATGCTGTTTTAACCTTTGAGGAATTGACAAATTGGTTAAAAGAAGAAAATATTGAATTAAAACAGGAAGTAACAGATTCTGAAGAAAGTCGTGCGAGATTTTTCCCAACTACAGGCGGTGTATTAAAAACAATGGCGCAAGATGTAGAAGGCTATACTTATATGGCATTGGACGGTGTACAAAACTGTATGGATGCACTCTGTGATATTGAAAGCGGTAAAATTCATAAATGTTTTATTGAAATGTCAGCTTGTGTGGGAAGCTGTATCGGCGGTCCTGTTATGGAAAAATATCATGAAAATTCGCCAATCAGAGATTACATAACGATTGCAAATTATGCAGGAACAAAAGATTTCGAGATAGAACAGCCGAAGGCAGTGGAATTGAAAAAACAGTTTGAATACATCGAAAATAGAAAAGTTCAGCCATCTGAAACTGAGATTTATAGTGTGTTACGTCAGATGGGAAAAACAAAGAAATCGGATGAATTAAACTGTGGTTCTTGTGGATATAATACCTGTCGTGAAAAAGCAATTGCGATTTGTCAGGGAAAAGCAGAAGTGTCAATGTGTCTGCCATATTTGAAAAATAAAGCAGAAAGCTTTTCGGATACGATTGTTAAAAATACGTCAAATGGTATTGTTGTATTGAATGAAAACTTGGAAGTACAGCAGATTAATGAAGCTGCGAGAA
Source organism: uncultured Roseburia sp. (assembly GCA_964390325.1). Lineage (GTDB taxonomy): Bacteria > Bacillota > Clostridia > Lachnospirales > Lachnospiraceae > Roseburia. Next base: position 2,630 of record CAYMHX010000098.1, read on the forward strand.
AGATGATGAATATCCGTTTCAGCTCTGATATTTTAGGCGAACCTGTGGTTCGTATTTTAGACCCGTTGGATTTTGTGGAAGTATTAGATACGGGAAATACGATTCATAATAAGAGACTTTATCTTGCAGAATATCAGCGTTATGTAGAAGAATCGATTGTATATGATAGGGAATCTCATCTTTTGATTTGTAATATGCGAGATGTGACAGAGGAAGAAAAACATCGTAAAAAGAAAGAAAGTATCAGCCGTCAGACCGTAGAGGTTGCAGATAAAGTAGTAGATAAGCAGATGCGTATTGTACAGGAAATTGCATCTCTTTTAGGAGAAACTGCGGCAGAAACCAAAATTGCACTAGCCAAGTTAAAGGAGTCGATTACAGATGAATGATTTATGTGTAGATATTGGTTATAAAAGTATTAATCATCATGGAGAGCAATTATGCGGCGACCATGTTGAAGTAGTGGAGCAGAATGAAAATTCTACGGTTATTGTATTGGCAGATGGTTTGGGAAGCGGGGTAAAAGCAAGTATTTTGTCTACATTAACTTCCAAAATTATTTCAACCATGATGGCAGCAGGACTCCCGATTGATGAATGTGTATCAACGATTGCAGCAACCCTTCCGGTATGTTCGGTTAGAGGTGTTGCCTATTCTACATTTACCATTATGCATTTGATTAATAACGAAATCATAGAGATTATCCAGTACGATAATCCACAGGTGATAATGCTTCGTAATGGTGTGAATTATGAATATCCGAAGACAGAAATGAATATTGATGGGAAAAAGATTTATAAAACCTCCATTCGTTTTCAGGAGGATGATGTGTTTATCGGCATGAGTGATGGTTGTCCGCATGCAGGAATTGGTATATCCTATAATTTTGGCTGGAAAAGAGAAGATATTATTGCATTTATGGAAGTAATGGCGATGAATGGATTGACAGCAAAAAATTTGGCAACTATGTTAGTAGATGAATGTAATAGACTCTATGGCGGTGAACCTGGTGATGATGCAACAGCTTGTATCGTGAAAATTAGAAAACGTGAACCTGTCAACATGTTATTTGGTCCTCCATCAAATCCGGATGATGTCAATCGTATGATGTCCCTCTTTTTCTCAAAACAGGGAAAACACATTATTTGTGGTGGAACGACTTCTTCGATTGCTGCAAAATATCTTGGCAGACCATTACAGGCGACATTGAGTTTTGAGAAATCCGATGTGCCTCCGATTGCAAAAATCGAAGGTGTGGATTTGGTGACAGAGGGTGTTATTACTGTAAATAAGGTTGTGGAATATGCACAGGATTATATCGGTGCAAATGAATTATATGAACAATGGTATTTCAAAAAAGATGGAGCGTCTTTGATTTGCCAGTTGTTGTTTGAAGAAGCAACGGATATTAATTTTTATGTAGGAAGGGCGATTAACCCTGCACACCAAAATCCTGATTTGCCGATTAACTTCAATATTAAAATGAACTTGGTTGAGGAATTGACAAAGAGTTTGAAGGAGATGGGAAAACGGGTGAAATTGAGTTATTTTTAAGTAATAAGTTTAGGGACGGTAATAAAACCGTCCCTAATAAATATAAAATAGTTACAAAATTGTTTATTGTTTTCCTTTCCGATGCTGAAGCAGAGTATTAATAGCATCGTGAAATTCCGGATGTGCACGATAGGATTTTATCAAAGCACGTTCTTGAGAATTAAGTTGAAAATCTTTTTCATTTGTATAACCAAAAACGGAAAGAATATTTTCGATGTTATATAATTCACAAAGTGTCAAAAGAATGTCTGCACTTGGCTGTGCCTGACCACTTTCCCATCCATAAATCGTTTTTGGAGCAGCTTTGATAGAACGCTCTTTGAGCATGATGGAAACATCCTGTACGGTGTATTTATTTTTCTTACGATATTCTTTTAGTACTTTTGCAATATTTGGATTTTTCATTTGTATCATTCCTTTAACTATTAATCTGTAATGGTATCATAGTCTGATAATCATTTTCATGTCAATAAATTCTGCATTTTCCAGAAAAATGGTCTTGTAATTCTGAGTAGACGAGAATAGAATGTATAAAAATGCTAAAAATTAAGAATGGAGAAAATAATGAAAAAATCAGCAGTTACAGATTATTTTTTGGAATATTTTGAAAAAAACAGAATTGATATAAAAGAGATTTCTGAGAAAACAGGAATTAAAATTAGCAAACTTTCTAAGGGATATAAAACAGCATTGACAGCAGAAGAATTTTTAAGCCTATGTTTTTTATTGCAAATTCAACCCGAGGAAATTTCTCGAAGTATAAAAGAGAATAAAGATTAAAAAATGAATAAAAAACTTTATCCCTGTGCAAAATAAAAGAAAAACGGTAACTATTCATTTTAATAGATTTTTGCATCGTAACTATGAAGGTACTGAATAGTTATGAAAAACGAATAAGGGAAAAGATTGAAAAATAATTCGATAGCGTAAACGCTTCGGAATGAGAGGGAAAGATGCAGAGGGGAAAACAAAGTCTTGTATTTGAGGAGGCACCTTATATTATTGGAAGTGCCAATATTGTAGGAACAAAAGAGGGACAAGGACCATTAAAGGATTGCTTTGATGTTATTGGTGGCGACGATACGTTTGGACAGAATACATGGGAAGAAGCAGAAAGTACTCTGCAAAAAGAAGCTGTTACAATGGCACTTGGAAAGGCTGGAAAGAAGGCAGAGGAAATTCGTTATATTTTTGCAGGTGATTTACTCGGACAGACTATTGCCAGCAGCTTTGGACTACGGGATTTTAAAATTCCATTCTTTGGATTATATGGTGCCTGCAGTACCTGTGGAGAGTCCCTATCGTTAGCTGCAATGAGTGTAGCAGCAGGTTATGCAGATTTGGTTGTGGCAGTCACATCCAGTCATTTTGCAAGTGCAGAAAAACAATTTCGTTTTCCGTTAGAATATGCAAACCAACGTCCGATGTCTGCTACTTGGACAGTGACAGGAAGTGGTGCATTTGTATTAGGAAAAGAAAAAGGAAGGGCGAAAATTACAGGAATTACCACAGGGCTGATTGAAGATTATGGAATTAAAGATTCTATGAACATGGGTGCAGCTATGGCACCAGCAGCAAGAAGTGTGATACGGCAGAATTTATTGGACTTTGATAGAAAACCCGAAGACTATGATTTGATTATTACGGGTGACCTGGGAACGGTAGGACAGAAAATTTTGTTGAAATTGTTAAAAGAGGATAAATACGACATTTCACAGGTACACAGAGATTGTGGAATAGAAATTTTTGATGGAAAAAGACAGGGGACAGGTGCAGGTGGTTCGGGCTGTGGATGTTCGGCAGTAACATTAAGTGCATATTATTTAAAGCAGATAGAAAAAGGTGCATTAAAAAGAATCCTTTTTGTGCCGACAGGTGCATTATTATCTACGGTATCTTTTAATGAAGGAATGTCAATACCTGGAATTGCCCATGCAGTAGTAATTGAACACGCAGAGAATTAGATGACAGGAGGAAATATGGATTATATAAATGCATTTTGGGTAGGGGGATTGATTTGCGCTATTGTTCAGATTTTTATGGAAAAAACAAAATTGTTACCTGGAAGGATTATGGTACTTTTAGTTTGTATTGGTGCAGTGCTTGGTGCAATTGGATTTTATGAACCATTCGTAGAGTTTGCAGGAGCAGGTGCAACGGTTCCTTTACTTGGATTTGGAAATACATTATGGAAGGGTGTTAAGGAAGCAGTAGACCAAAATGGTTTTTTGGGGATTTTTATGGGTGGTTTTAAGGCCAGTGCAGTAGGGATTTCCGCAGCGTTGGTATTCGGTTATCTGGCAAGTATATTTTTTCAGCCTAAAATGAAAAAATAATGGCAACTATTCAGAACAGTTCAAAACACTCGCTGTTTTGAACAAAAGAAAGTACTTCAGGAGTGAATACCGCCAAAGACAGCTTAAAATCCCATCACGAAGTAAAAATTAACACATGGAAAGGCATGGGTATTACTATGGATAAAGCATCATTAATTGTTGCAAATGTGGATTATGAGAACGGAAAAAAACGTTTTGCAGGAAATACTGCATTGTATGAAAAATATTTACTGAAATTTAAAGAAGATACTCATTATCAGGGAGTAAAAAATGCGTTTGCAGTAGAAGATTATGAAACATTACTAAAAGAAGCACATACCCTAAAGGGTGTGGCAGGTACATTGGGATTGTTAGATATTTATCAAAAAAGTTCTGATATTGTAACAGCGTTACGAATGGAAAGAAAAGAAGAAATTCCGGAAGCAATACATCAGCTTCAAGCAGCATATGAAAAGATAATTAAAGTATTAAGTGAATAAATGGTAATAGTTGTGTCAATGTCTATTTGGCGAAGTTTTTTATCGAAGAATATAATATATAGTTGATGGAAGATGTAAAAGTATGAAATAGCAAAGTTAGTTGCGAAGCAACGGGAAAGCGACGAAGTCGCCTTTGCGAATGGCATGGGTGTGAACAGTAACAGTTTATAAAAAATTTAAACTTGGAATGTTTGTTTTGATTGTCAGATGAAAAATTATATGGTATAATAGGACTAGTTCTAAGATTTACAATTAAGGAGGAGATTATTATGCCAATGCAGATGGGGTTCCGTTGGTATGGTGAAGGCAATGATAAAATCAGCCTTAACTATATCAAGCAGATTCCTGGTGTAACAAGCATCGTATGGGCTTTACACCACAAAATGCCGGGTGAAGTTTGGGAAGTTGAAGAAATCGCAGAAGTGAAGAAACAGCTTGACGAATATGGTTTCAATATGGACGTTGTAGAATCAGTAAACGTACATGATGATATCAAAATTGGTCTTTCAACTCGCGACCAGTACATCGCAAACTACATCCAGACAATCAAAAATCTTTCACAGTTTGGAGTTAAAGTTATTTGTTATAACTTTATGCCAGTATTTGACTGGACTCGTACAGACCTTTTCCATCCGGTAGGAGATGGTTCTACAGCTCTTTATTATGAAGCAGCTCGTATCCATGATGACCCGAAGGAAATGGCTGACTACATCTTAAATAACTTAGGCGGTATGACATTCCCAGGTTGGGAACCAGAACGTATGGCTAAGTTAGATGAATTATTTGCTGCTTACAAAGAAGTAGATAAAGAAAAATTATGGGCTAACTTAAAATACTTCTTAGAGGCTATTATGCCTACATGTAAAGAATGTGATATTAAGATGGCTATCCATATGGATGACCCGCCATGGGATATCTTTGGTCTTCCACGTCTTTTAACATGTGAAGAAAACATCGAACGTTTCTTAACAATGGTTGATGACCCATATAACTGCTTAACATTATGTTCAGGAAGCTTAAACGCTGACGCTAACAACAACGTAGCAGAAATCGTTCGTAAACATTGTGACCGTATCGCATTCGCTCACA
>CAYMHX010000099.1:0-8042 GCA_964390325.1 uncultured Roseburia sp.
AGCCCTTTCACTAATAAAGTCGCAAAACGAAAATGTTATATTGATGAAATTATAAGATGTGGGTGTCAAAAGTCACTATTTTTAAATGCTATAGTGATGTTGCATAAAAATCAGATTGATTTAATCCGCATAAAGGAAGTTCATCATATGTTTTCTATCAAATTATTGTGCAATATGCCAATACAATTTTGAAAATTGGACTTTTGACACCTACATCATTATAAAATTTTTTAAATTATTTTTTCTCTATAAATATCTAAGTAAAAAGATGCACTAAAATATAAGTAATTACATTTATTCTACAATGTACTTTTCAGATTGTTTTACTTCTACCGGAACCTTGTTCCCATCTGTATCAGCACCAAATCCATAACGGCTAGAAATCAACAAAATAATGCTTATCAGTAAAACAGTCAAAAGAACCGCAATAACTATTTTCCAAATCTTCTTCATCATGCCACCTTGCCTTTCTTATTTGGTTTTCCTCTCAAATTCTTCTGTTCTTTCAATCACTGCACTGTATCCATCTTCTGTTTCCTCCACTAAGAGATAACAGAAAATCACTTTGTTGGCAGCTTCATCCGTATACGGTATCATAAAGCTGTAAGGAAAATCCTTTCCCTGCTCTGGAATATATAAAGTGTAATGCTTATCTGTTCCCAATTCTAAACCAATAATCTCATCAATCACATCCGGAAATTCTCCTTCTGTCATAACAGAAACAGAACTTACTTCCCCCAGATTACTCTTGTCATAAGCAAACACAAATCCTTTCAGACCGTTCTCGGTCTCAAAAAAGCTAATAGGAACTCTCTTACCTTTCTGCAACTCATGCTCCACAACCGCATTGTTTTCTGAAGCATAAGCCACAAGCACAAAAGGTTTACTTTCTACACTACCTCTATTCAACAACGGAATAATTCCGATTGCCAATACAGCCACTGCAACACACGCAGCAACAATTTTCCATATCCGCTGTTTTCGCTTATTTGCAGCCTTGTAATTGACTACTTCCTCTACATAGCTAACATCTATTTCCCCTAGTGCAGTAGAGAATTTTTCTGACTTCATACCAAAACCTCCCTTTCCACCAGATACTCCCTCATCCTTTTACGAATACGGGATAATCTTACTGACACGCTTTTTTCTGAAATACCTACTTTCTTTGCTATATCAGAATAAGTATCAGAGAACCAATATCGCTGTAAAAATATCACTCGGTTTTCTGATGATAAGGTATCCAGAAAACTCTCGATAATCCGTGCCAGCTCTTTGGTTTCAATCTCATCTTCCACCATACTTGCTGACGATAAGCAGGCATCTAATTCTTCCATAGCCACATCGTAGGTGCTATTTCTCTTAATGGCTTTCTTTATGTAATAACGCTTCAATGAAATGTTCCGCACAATCTGACAGACATACGCAAGCAGTGAACTCGGCTTCGTTGGTGGAATGGCATTCCATGTACCCAAATAAGCATCATTCACACACTCCTCTGCATCCAGCTCATTGTTCAGAATATTGTAAGAAGTCTTATGAAACACTTTTCCGTATTTTGTATCCAATTCACTGATTGCCTGCTCTGACCTTGCGAAAAACAGCCCGATGATTTTCTCATCTACCATCAATAGCACCTCCCTCCTTTCTGCCTTTTACCTATTAAGTACGGTTTTAGAATGAATTGCTAACATGGAAAGAAAAATTTTTTAAATTTTCTTTTCTCAAAAAAATTATATCATATCATGTAATCTTAGTCGAATTTAACAAAAACGACTGGATTGCTCCAGTCGTTTACACCATATATACACTCAATGTCATTGCGTCATCGCCTCTTTTTATCTGAAAATAATTATTATCAAAAATAAAATCGCAATACCCACAATTCCAAAAACTGCAAAGAAATTTATTACTGTATTTACTGCTGTTTTTGTAGGTTTCACATCATCATAAATCTCATTTAATTTCTTTTCATTTACATTTTTCTCTCTGACATCCTGAACATCTATATTCTTCACTAACGTATCCAATGACAATCCAAAATAATCACTTAATAACACCAATCTTTGAAAATCCGGATAACTTTGTGCCAATTCCCACTTTGATATAGTCTGTCTTGAAACGCCTAATCTCTGCCCTAATTCATCCTGTGATAACCCTTTTGATTTTCTAAGTTCTATTAGTTTTTCGTTAAAATTCATAATGCAAGCCCCCTTTCCTTTTTACACTTAAATTGTAGCAATGCTTACATTATGTATGCAACCAACAATGGTTGGCAATTTGTCTACTGCTATTAACATCTCTAAAATTCATCTTCTTCAATTAAAATACAATGATCAACTTGAACTGCTTTATTATCTGCAATTCGCAACATTAAATTATTTCCCCCAACGCTGCCATTGTAAAAATCATTCAGATAATATAACGCATATTTTATTAAGCACTTTACTTTTTCTTCTTTAGTTTTCGTATCATTTCTTCCATCAAAAATAACTTCCTCTATTGGAACTTTAAACACTATTCCATAGTATTTTGACTGCATTTTAAATTCCCGCCATAAGTCCTTTCCAATAAATCTTCCTATATTTTCAATTATCTCAGGACCTCGTTGTAAATCATAAAAATATCCATCTGATGTTTTTTCAATATTTGGCCAAAAAGAAAAACCATTAACACAGAAATCTGCTTCTCCCAAATAACCAAGTCTCCTAGCAAATAAATGAAAATGTTCTTTTGCAAGAATATCTTCTTTTGTAATTTGTTTCCCTTTATAAAAAAATCTAAGCCTTCCATTTTCTTCATCAAATACTATATCATGTTCTTTAAGAAATCCTGAAACTTTATTCTCCGAAAGCAACACTTCTTTAAGTGGCAATAACTTCTCTGGCTCAATCACATGGCGTCCCAAATGATAAATATACACCTCATCAACAACACTTAAATCTGCATATTCTGATATCAAATTATCTATTTGTTCTTCATATTTATCCCAATCAGAATTAAATCCATCTAAACACTCCCCGCTTATTTCAGACAATCTTTGATAGAGAAATAATTCCTCTATCCCCATTATTTTAGCTAAGTCTTCTTCTAACTCCCTATATGTTTCTGTTCTTAAAATCATCTCACTACTCCTAACAAATCTTTATATGCTTTATTATACAATAGGCCCATATTTTAATCCATTAGTTACATAGCAAGCACTGCCCCTGCACGGGCACATTTTTACAGGGAGTATTCCCTGACCCTTTTTTGCTGACCGTTTTGCTGTGAAAATTCCTTGACCTATTCTTTCCAATTTGATAAAATTTCACTTGGATAATTCCGTCAAAAATTAAATAATTTTAAATAGAAACTGTTGTAAAATCGATTTTTTTACAGCAGTTTTTTTGTACCCAAATATCGAAAAAACATAAAATAAAAAGGAAAGGAATCTACCGAAATGGCAAACAGAACACGAAACAACCGCAACGAAATTTATCTCACGGATGAAGAACAGTTCATCTTTGAGGAGAAGTTTAAACTCTCCGGTCTGAAGAACAAATCCGCATTTTTACGCCAGCTGATTTTATACGGATATGTGTATGATGTGGATTACAGTTATCTGAGAACTTACAACGTGGAACTCGGACGAATCAGTTCGATTCTGAATCAGATTGCTGTCCGCGTGAACAGCACGAATCACATCTATGAAGAAGACATGAAAGAGATAAAGGAGATGATGGAACAGGTATGGCATACACACAAATCCATGCTATCAAAGCAACCGTTAATAAAGCGATAGACTACATCTGCAATCCGGAAAAAACAGCAGAAAAATTTCTCGTTTCTTCCTTTGCATGTGCTCCCGAAACTGCCGCTTTTGATTTCAAATATACGCTCGATCATTGCAGGGAAAACAGCGTCAATCAGGCTTACCATCTGATACAGTCTTTCGTTCCGGGGGAAGTCAGTTATGAGGAAGCACACCGCATTGGAACGGAGCTTGCAGACAAGGTTTTGGAAGGCAAGTATGCTTACATTGTCACTACGCATATAGATAAGGAACATATTCATAACCATATCCTGTTCTGTGCGGCCGACCACATCCATTATGACAAATATCATGACTGCAAAAAGACCTATTACCGCATCCGAAATTTGAGTGATGAACTCTGCCGAGAACACCAGCTTTCTGTCATCGAAGCAGGAGAAAAACGCGGGCAGAAACACATTGAATGGCAGGCAGAAAAAACAGATACTTCTTGGAAATCTGCCATCCGAAAAGACATCAATGCAGCTGTGAAATCTTCTGCTACTTATGAAGAATTTTTGCAGATTTTAAAGGCAAAAGGATATGAAATGAAAGGGGAATCGTTTGAGGATGGCACTCCGAAATACATCTCTTTCCGTCCTACCGATAAGGAGCGTTTTGTACGTGGAAGTGCAAAATCTCTTGGGAAAGAATATACCAAAGAACGCATAAAAGAACGAATTGAATCAGGATTGGAACGCAATTTTAAAGTGCTTCCAAAGGAACGCATTTCCAAAGGATTGATTGATATAGAACAGGAAAAAATCAAAGAAAGTCCCGGATTAAAACGATGGGCTGCTGTGGAAAATCTGAAGAATATTGCAGAAAGTTATAACGATGCAAGCTCTATTATGGAACTGGAACAGAAGCTCTCGGACATCTCCGCAGAATGTAAATCCGCAAAAAATGACCTGCTCCAGACGGAAAAACGATTGAAATCTTTGATGGAAATTTTGAAGTATGCCAAGCAGTATCAGGCTACTCTACCTTATTATAATGCTTACCGGAAAGCGAAAAATCGGGACAGTTATTTCCGCAAACATGAAAGCGAAATCATCCTTCATGGCGGTGCAAAACATATGCTGGAACAGTACGGGGTTTCGCTGAAATCTTTGAATCTGGAAAAACTGGAAAAGGAAATTTCAGAACTGGAATCACGGAAAAAAGAACTTTCTGCGGATTATAAAACGCTGGCAAAATCGGGAAAGGATACACAAAAACAGCTTGAGAAACTGAAAGTGTATCTTGATGAAGATAGGGGAAATGATACACTGAAAAAGGAAAATAATACACATTTATTGTAAAAGGATCAATAATACATATAGGAAAACAATGGTGTGATATTGGACTCAGTGAGTGAAGTCCAATATCATACAAAAACAACTACCCATTTTTCTAGCTTCAGTTGTTTTTCCTCTCCCTCATCTATACTAAGCAACGAGGTTATTATTTCTGATATTAACAAATTACTTTCATTCTCCCACTATGGGTACAACTTCATTTCCTTTTTGGCATATACTTCAACAATTTGCTTAGCTTGGCCGAAAGAAATCTCAAACCTTAAGATATTCTTTGTACCGTACCCAACTTTAACTTCTATTCGATATATTCCCCCAAGATTCATTTTTTGTACTATTATTGCTTTAATTTATTTTTTAGCCTTTCCATAATATTCATACTACTCTTCTCTAAATCATAAATCAAAGCGATTGGTTCACGTTTTTTTCAAAATGATCATTTAGCTGAGTTGCCGTATATGTAATCAAACCACTTGAAATAGCAAGCCCTGCTGACATCTGAGCCGAGAAGTCACCCGAAAAAGCTTCAATAACCGTCGAAGATGCTGACAATACCGTAGTCAACCCACCAATCGCCGTCATAACACCATGTTTTTTAAGTGCATATTTGTACTCATCAATAGCCTTTTCAAGAGATTGGATTATCTCATTTTTAGATTTACCATCCAATTCCAAATCCACCCATCTTCTAAAACGATGTATTTTTTTCATTGATTCAGCATCTTTTCTCATCTCCAACACTTGTTTCCATTTTAATCGCTCTTCAACAATTACAGGCATATTAGATAAACACACCTCGTATGCACTATGTGTCGTCTGCTTTTCAAATTCAGATAAATTAGGAATAGGAAATAAGTCAAACTGAAAAACTGCATTAATTCCTGAATTGTGTTTATATCGTTGCAATTAAAATTGTGCCATTTCTTCGTCATGAACCAAAAGACTCTCTTCAAACGCTGTATGTCCAAGGTAAATCGGTACGATTTCTATGCCATAAATACGTTTAAAACTATTAACAACCTGTTTTAGCCCTACATTTCTTGAACCACTAAATAGAAACTCAAGTCCTAAAACATCTTCTTCAACCGTATAAAATGGGCGATTTTGACCAACATATGGCATAATCCTTAAGCCATCGATTTCAGCATCTTTGAAGTTTATTTCTTTGAATTTCTTTCCCTCAAGAAGAGCCTTCCGTATCAATCCTACTTCATTAAAACTTCTTATACTTTCTTCAATTTCTTCAATGACACAAACTGATGTTGTATTTCCAACGAATTGCCCTTTCGTTTACACCATCATCGATTCTAACCTAAAGAATTTGCCTACTTCTTTTTTGATAACAAAAGAGTTGCCATTAACACAGAAGATAAAATAAAACAACCTGATATAGCATATGCCTGTTGCACTATTGCAATATATATTGCTCCGATGAGTGTTAGTATAATTCCCAATAGAAGTATAATATTTGCTATTTTCTTCAAGTTTTCATTTTTCATATGAACACCTCTTATTTAATGTCTTTTAATAATTCTTCAACAGAAATTTCAAATAATTTGGCTATTGCAAATAAGTTTGATGTACTAGGGTCAGATGTACCGTTTTCCCATTTTGAAACTGCTTGCCTACTCACTCCTAAACTTTCTGCAACAAATTCTTGTGTCATTTTACATTTTACTCGATGTTCCTTTAATGTTTCTCCAAGTGATTTCTTAATACCTACTTTTTCCTTTCGTACATCAGTAGATTTCAAATACTTACGAAGAGCCTTGATTACTAAGACAATTAAATAAATCAATACTCCATAAAATGCAATTCCTATTATTGCTAAGAAAAATACATTCTTCATTCAGATACCCTCCTTTATTTATTTTGTATCTATATATTACAAATAAAGGTTGGTTGCTACCACCAACTATCTGTCAACTTTTAGTTGCTCAAATTCAAGTTTGCCTGTCTTTTATAAACTTTTTTAAAGAATTAAAACCATTTCTGCTCAATAGAAGCAATTGCTACTATCTTCTTACATTTTTCACAACAATATCCTTGTATTTCCTGAAAATGGTCTGCTTTTACATTTTTCCTAGCCTTATCATTTGGCACAAATTTCATAGTAGCAGGCATATGAAGAATAACGCTTCCCATTTCATATAACTGTATTTTACCTTCCATCATTTCTTGCTTACAAATTGGACATTCCATAATTTTTTCTTCCTTTTCATTATAATCAAATTTTTTCGCTAAATTTACTTAATTATATCACCTCTCGTTTTCCAAGAAAAGCACCAATCTTCCCCTCGCAGTTACAGTTGCAGTTCCTACAAAATGTCCCAATCCACACAAAAAGAGCCACTTAAATCAATAAATGAATTAAGTGACTCTTATAGTTTTCGTTCAACTAAAATTCTAAAATTTCAACTGGCGTATTCTAAGCACTAACTACTATAGAATTATTAGAACTTACCTGCCTTAGCTGCTTCTTCGATAGATACTGCAACTGCTACAGTCATGCCTACCATTGGGTTGTTACCTATTCGTAACGCAAATGTTTTACTGTGTTTTCTTATGCTCTATTATGACTAGGAATGCAGTGTTTTCAAGGCTAACACGATACAACACTTGTCTAATTATGCTCATGTTTGACCACGTTTGTTCGACAATGTTTTGCTCACATGTGGACGAGATGTGGACCAGACCATCGGCTAGACAGGTTCTTAACCTATTGTTTGTTATTTTTACACAATTATGTATTGTTCTATTTTACTTATTACTCCAGCTAATATTAAGCAAGAATGTTAAGTTAAACTCAAAAATAATAGGCAATTATCATTCTAATTGCCTGCCCGCTAATGAGAAATTTGGATTAATGCATTACCCACGCCTCCCTACTGCCTATATTACCATTAAAAATGTTATATAGATATCCAATTGCTATATGTATATTATATTTATAT
>CAYMHX010000100.1:0-8035 GCA_964390325.1 uncultured Roseburia sp.
ACCCATACCACAGGTAACGAATACCATATCTGCTCCTTTGATTGCTGCTGCTAAATCTTCTGCACTTTCCTCGGCAGCTTTCTCACCAACCTCAGGCTGTGCTCCTGCACCAAGACCTTTAGTAAGCTTCTCACCAATCTGAATTAATGTCGGTGCTTTGCATAAAGTAAGTGCCTGACTGTCTGTATTTACGCCTATACATTCCACGCCGCCAATATTTTCATCAATCATTCGATTGACCGCATTATTACCAGCGCCTCCTACACCTATTACAATAATTTTTGCACTGTTTTCTGTTTCTGTTGTCTTAATTTCTAACAAGATAGTTCCTCCTCATCTCTCCCTGTTTATATAAAACATGTCGTGAAAACTCTTATTCAAATACTCAAAAACACATCCTTTAGTATGGTTATTATGTAGTGACACACAATATATGCATTTTCAATCTCTACACTATAATATAATTTTTCTTTCAACAAATCAACTATTTTTTCATTTTTTTCACAGATTCTCTATTTCCTTGTTATTCTTTTAACAAGCAAAAGTGAAACTGCCTACCTTAAAACAAATTTATTCGTTCTTATCAAATACAATATCCGTTGTTTCTTCTGTCCAGTTTTCCAAATGAAGTGTTCCTGCAAGCCCGTTTAACTGTGGTAAAATATGAGAAATCCGAATTACCTTTTGTGCAAGATTTTGCTCATCACCTATGATAACACGAATATCATTATAATAAATGTTTGCATTTTTATTCTCATCAAATGCAATCTCATTCGGCTCTAACTCGTATTTTTTAAGTGTCTGTGTCAGATTTAATAAGAATCGAATGATTCCCTCCTCTCCCAATTGAAGTTTCTCATACAATACAACCTGACTACATCTTAGTCCTGTAATCTTTGGAACATTTTCAATGACTCTTACTGAAGTTTCCACTACGAAACCATCTTTATCAAAATACGCATTCTGTCCCAAAATCGGAATGTATAAATATCCCAAAATTCCCTTTTCATATACTTTAATATGCAGCGTATCAGGACTATCGAGACTCACTTCCATATCATCTACAAAAGGCACCTCTCCAACATCCTGTAAGCGGTATTTCAAAAATACATACAAAGAATTCCATGAATGCTCATCATTCAAAATCATTTCTTCAATTTGCTTCGCAGAATAACACGCATTTCCTTCTACTACTACATTTTCCACCTTACAGACCTCTAGTACAAAATATACCAAGCCTATTATCACTGCAACGACCGTTAAAAAAATGTAAAGTTTCCAATTTTTTACTTTTTGTTCGTTTCTTTTTTCTTTTATCAAAATTACTACCTTCGCTAACTTTCCAGTTTAATCCCCCTAGCTACACTTAATACCAATCCTATTTCACCAAGCAGACACAAAATCGCCGTACCTCCATAACTGATAAACGGCAGAGAAATACCTGTATTTGGGAAAAAATTCGTTACTACTGCAATGTTTAAGATAACCTGTATTGCAATATGAGACATCACTCCCACCACAATCATAGAACCAAATATATCTGATGCATTATTCGCAATAATCATCATTCTCCAAAGAACTAACACGAATAAAATAATCACACACATTGCACCAAACAGACCAAGTTCTTCGCAAATAACTGTAAAAATCATATCATTATGCGGTTCCGGAATAAAGCCCAGCTTTTGCATACTTTCGCCCAATCCTTTCCCAAATAAGCCTCCTGAACCAATCGCATAAAGTCCTTGCAAGGTCTGATATCCCTTTGGATGTGTTTCTGTATTCAGCCAAATCTGAATTCGTTCTAAACGATAATCTCCTGTTGTTTCTTGATTTGCAACATATAAAACAACCAAGACTGCCACTATCACAACAACTGCTGCTGTAATAATAAAGTATTTGCTTTTTGGACTTGCCACAAACATCATACAAAATACAATTCCTGCCATAATAATCGCTGTACTTAAATTATTTACCAAGACTGCCAGAATAATCGGTACTGTAAAAAGTGTTATTTTAAAAATATCAACTCCTCTTTCAAGGCATCTGGGTCTTTTATAAATAATCGTGGCTAAAAATAAAATAATGGCTATTTTTGCTAATTCAGACGGTTGGAAACGAAAAGAACCTATTTCAATCCATCTGGACTGCCCTTTTGCCTCATCTCCGATAAAATTAACCAATATACAAAGTCCGGCCCCAACGAAATATGCGAGACCAGCAAACCTCATCCAGAAATCATATGGGATAAACGCCAATATGGTCATTCCAACTAATCCTGCAAGA
The DNA here is from genome assembly GCA_964390325.1 of uncultured Roseburia sp. Lineage (GTDB taxonomy): Bacteria > Bacillota > Clostridia > Lachnospirales > Lachnospiraceae > Roseburia. The sequence continues at coordinate 2,287 of CAYMHX010000100.1, forward strand.
ATAACTTTTCCCTGCTTTACTACCACATATGACGCATTTCCTTTATAGTTTGTAAATGAATAATAAGAACTAATGCTGTATAACATAACCAATCCAAAACAAAGCAGGAAAATAATTAAAAATATTAGGCTATAATCATTATACCGCAATGGCTTTATTTGTTCTTGTTTTTTCCCTTTTTTTGCCATTTAAACCTTCCCTGTCACTGTTTTTGCTTCCAGCAACTTTCCTTTCTTACATATCATCTATATATTCGGCGATTAAAAACTTCGCCTCATATATAGACCCTCCGGGGGATGCACACACACGCGTATAAGGAATTTGTCACTTCGTGACCGCGTGTGGCGCAGGCGTGATTTTCAATCACCGCCTATATATTTACTCTAAATTATGAACATATGCTTTAAACACATTGCCACGTTCTTCATAATTTTTAAACATTCCCCAGCTTGCACATGCCGGTGATAATAATACTGCTTCTCCTGATACCGCATTTGCATAACAAACATCAATAGCTTCTTCTAAAGAATTGCATAATACTATATCTGTAAAATTATGTTTTGCTGCACATTCTGCAATTTTTTCTCTTGTCTGTCCAATCAGTACCAATTTACGGACTTTTCCATCAAAGCTTTCTATCCATTCATCATATTCAGATGCCTTATCATATCCCCCGCCGATTAACCATGTCGGGCGGTTCATTGCACAAATTCCCTTAATTGCCGCATCAGGATTTGTTCCTTTAGAATCGTTATAAAATTTAATGCCTCTTTTTTCTGTTACATACTCTATTCTATGTTCGACAGCTTGAAAACGTTTCAATACTTCTACAATTTTCTCCATCGGCACACCCATACCAACTGCCATACCAACTGCTGCCATTACATTTTCGTAATTATGCTGTCCTAAAATATTTAATTCATCTACATGAATGACTAAATGTGTACCTGTTTCATCTGCAAAATAGATTTCTTCTCCATCCAGATATAAGCCGTATTCTAATTTTTGCTTACTGCTAAAAAATAGAACTTTTGCCAAAACCCGCTCACCAAAAGCCCGCAATACCTCATCTTCATAATTTAATACACAAATGTGGTCTGCATTCTGATTTTTTGTCACACGTTCTTTTGCTTCTATGTATGCCTCCATCGTATGATGACGGTCTAAATGGTCTGGTGTGATATTTAAAATGGCTGATACTACCGGTGCAAACTCATGTGTCGTTTCTAACTGGAAACTGCTGATTTCTGCTACCGTAACCGTTTCTTCTGTTGTATCTAATGCTACGGAGGTATATGGAATGCCAATATTTCCAACCACCTTTACATCGGAAAAATAATTCGCCATAATTTCGCCTGTCAAAGCAGTTGTCGTTGTTTTTCCGTTTGTTCCTGTAATTGCTACAATTCTTCCTTTTGCAAAGGCATAGGCAAGCTCAATTTCTCCCCAAATTGGTATCTGTTTCTTACGCAAAGCATTTACCATTGGAAGGTCTGTTGGTACACCGGGACTTAATACTACCAAATCCAAAGTCTGCATCACAGCTTCTTCCAATTCTCCTAAAATAATCTCCACATCTGAAAATACAGGTGCTTTCTGTTTTAACGCTTCGATATCTAAGTTCTTATTTCCGTCAAATAAAACAACTTCTATTCCCTGTTTCTTCAATAATTCTGTTGCTGCAATACCACTGATGCCTGAGCCTACCACCAAAACTCTTTTTCCTGTTAAATCCATCATTTTTTCCTCTCATTCCGAAGCATTTTTCAATCTTATACGTAACTATTCAGTATCTTCATAGTTACTCTTATACTTCATTTCTGCACTGGTTTTTGTGCATATCAAATTTGTGACTGCTGCCATAAATTTTATCATTACACTTATTCTAAAAATATTTACATTGCTAACAATGCAATCATGCACAATAATACCGTTACAATTGAAAATACTGCTACGACTCTAGTTTCTGACCAGCCGCCTAATTCAAAGTGATGATGAATTGGTGCCATACGAAAAATTCGTTTTCCGCCTGTCTTTTTAAAATAAGTAACCTGTATCATAACGGAAAGTACTTCCACCAGATAAACCAAACCTACAATAATAATAAATAATGGCATTTGCATCATATAAGCGGTAGAAATTACAAAACCACCTAATGCAAGCGAACCTGTATCACCCATAAAAACACTTGCAGGATGTACATTAAACAATAAAAAGCCGAGCAACGCTCCTACTACTGCACAAGTAATTGGTTCAATTCCTGCATTTGTTCCAATTGCAACAACAGAAAAGAAGGTCGCAACCATAATGGTAACGCTTGAGGCAAGACCATCTACACCATCTGTAAAATTAACACCATTTACCGTTCCAATTACGGCAACATATAAAAGTGGAACAGCAAACCATCCCAAGTTTAAATACATACCGCCTGAAAATGGAATGAGCATGGTAAGAGATACCCCCGAAGAACGCACCATATAAACTGCAAAAACAGTTGTCACTACAATCTGACCTAACATCTTCTGCCATGGAAGCAGACCATCCGAACGGCGTAAAACTACTTTTAAATAATCATCTAAAAATCCAATTACTCCAAACCCGACTGTCATAAATAAAATTGGAATAATCCTTGGGTAATCCTTAATATAAAGTAAGGAAGTTAAAACAATACTTGCCAGTATCATCAAACCACCCATTGTCGGTGTTCCGTTTTTCTTTAAATGAGACTCCAATTCCGCCCGTTCTGTCTGACCAATTTTTAATCTTCGTAAAAATGGGATTACAATTGGTCCTAATACTGCACTAATTGCAAATGAAATCATTACGGGTATTACTACATTATAATTCATATGCTTTCCCTTGCCTTTCAATAAATCACATCTTTTTGTGTGATTTATATTTTATTTTCTCTTTTGCAGCATCGCAACTATTCAGTACCTTCCTAATTACGATGTCTTATGTATCGTATACATATTCATGTATATGCATTCAGTGTTAGTATACGTTATTTTTCTTCATTTATCAAGGTAGGGCAAAATATTTTCAAAAATTTCCTTTGCTATTGGTGCCGCAATCTGTCCTCCATAATAAACACCCTGTGGATTATTAATAATTACCAAAACAAGCACCTGCGGGTCATCTGCTGGTGCAAATCCTAAAAAAGAAGAAATATAACGTTTCTCACTTCGCGGAAGTGTTTGAGAAGTTGCGGTTTTTCCACCAATTTCAAACCCTTCCACCTTTGCATTTTTACCTGTTCCCTCTGATACCACCTTTTCCAGTACCGCACGCATGGTTGCACTGGTTTCTTCACTGCAAATATCTGTTACTACATCATACTTAAATTCTTCAACAGTTTCACCTTCACTATTTTGTACTCTCATGGCAAAATGTGGTGTTACACGATTTCCGCCATTAATAATAGAAGAAACCGTCGTACAAAGCTGTATCGGAGTAATCTGAAACGACTGTCCAAAAGAAATCGTAGCCAATTCCACGGGTCCAATGTTGTCTTCTGCATGCATAATTGTAGCTGCTTCTCCCGGAAGGTCGATATTCGTCTTAGATAATAGTTTAAATTGTCTGAAATATTTGTAGAAATTTGCACTTCCTAAGCGTTCTCCTAATTCCATAAATACCGGATTACAGGTGTGTATCAAACATTTCATTATTTTTAATAGATTTTTACACACCTGAATCACTTTCTTTTGTTCAAAACAGCAAGTGTTTTGAACTGCTCTGAATAGTTACATTAATACTATTTTTTATTTGAGTTGCCTCCACTTCACTAATCAATTCACGCTGATATAAAAGCTCGGCAATTTCCAATAAAAGCTCTCTGTTCTTATTTTTCTCTGCTGTTTCAACATTATTTACACTTGCAGAATTCTTACATTTATTCATTGATAACTTTCATCATTTTATTTTTTATTCAATTTCAATATACAGCCTCTTTTTATTGTTTATGCCTTTTTTAATTCTGTTTTTTCTGATGCATATAAATTACTGCAAATGCACCTGCCAAACATACACCTGATATCAAAAGTGGTATCCATGGATTTCCCACAAATCCTGCTGCCAAATATCCCGGGATACAAATTCCTGCTACCAGACATGCATAAGGTATCTGTGTTTCTACATGGGCAATATGATTACAACTTGCACCCGTAGAAGATAAAATGGAAGTATCCGAAATCGGTGAACAATGGTCACCAAATACTGAACCTGCAAGTGTTGCTCCAAGTGTCGGAATTAAAACAGCACTACCTTCTGCTCCTACACAAATCATAGATACAATTGGAATTAAAATACCAAAAGTTCCCCACGCCGTTCCCATTGAAAAAGAAAGGAAGGACGCTACTAAAAATACCAATACTGGTAAAAATCCCAAGGAAAGGTTAGAATTTTTCACCAAACTGCTTACAAATTCTCCCGTTCCAATCATTTCACGACATACACCACTTAATGACCATGCAAATACTAAAATCATTATTGCTGATACCATGTATTTTGCACCCGTTGTCACACCATCCATAAAATTACGGAAGGTCATTAATTTTCTCGGAAGATACATCACAAGTGCAGACAATAACGAAGCAAATGCACCTAAGGTCAAACCAACCGTTGGATTTTCCCCAATTGCCGTTACAAAGTCCACACCTTCAAAAAATCCCCCTACATACGCCATTCCAAGAATGGAACAACTAATTAATACAAGCATCGGAATGGCCAAATCCCAAACTGTTCCATTTGGAGAAATGCTAAGCCCTTCCATTTCATCCTGTTCTTCGATTTTATCAAATTCTTCTGTTTTGGCAGCCTCTACGGCTCTTTTCATTGGTCCAAAATCAAAATCTGTCACACAAAGGAAAAACACCATTGCCAAAGTAAGCAGAGCATATAAATTATACGGTATCGTCTGCATAAATGCATTTAATCCTCCTGCTTCTCCTACTTCTGAAGATACTGCAACTGCCCAGCTTGAAATTGGTGCAATAATACAAATCGGTGCTGCTGTTGAATCGATGATATATGCTAGTTTTTCTCTGGCAATCTTGTGTTTATCTGTAATTGGCCTCATAACCGTTCCAACGGTTAAACAGTTAAAATAATCATCAATAAAAATTACCACACCAAGCAATGCTGTAGCAAGCTTCACACTTACCGTCGTTTTTAACTTTCCGCTTGCCCAACGGCCATACGCCCTTGAACCGCCTGCCATATTCACTACAACCACCACGGAACCAAGCAGAGTCAAAAATACAATCATATATGCATTGTCACCAATTTTAGCCGCCATCATATCAAAAATATAATTTACTGCCTCCAAGAGCGTTCCACCACTATGTACACAATAAATCACCATTCCTGAAAAAACGCCTGCCAATAGAGAAGAAAATACCTCTTTTGTAAGCAATGCAAGTACAATCGCAATAATTGGCGGCAAAATAGACAGCCACCCTGTTTCCATCATTTCTAATCCCATATGTACCTCTTAATCTTTCTTCTTTCGTAACTATTCATTACCTTCATAGTTACTCTTTTGGTTAAACAGCAAGTGTTTTAACCTGCTCTGAATAGTTACAAGCTTTTTATATCATTATCCTATATTTTAGTAACTCAGAAAGTATAACATATCCCCTATCATACTTCCAGTATATTTTAAAACCAAAATCTTATTTCTATCTTTCCGTGTTACTGTTCACTCCGTGACCAGCAACGATTGATTTTTGCATGAAAATTTGCTTCG
>CAYMHX010000101.1:0-8030 GCA_964390325.1 uncultured Roseburia sp.
CGGACATCGAAAAAAGAAAGAGAGGCACCAACCTTCCGTTCTTTTATAACCTTACGAAAATAAAACCGTCCCTAAAATAATAAGCTAAAGTTCCATTTATTTTACTTTAAATTTACGAATTAAATCTTCTAAGTTTTCTGCCTGATTGCTCATTTCCTGACTTGCCGCAGCACATTCTTCTGAAGTAGATGAATTTGTCTGTACCACCTGATTAATCTGTTCTACTCCAACTGTAATCTGACTCATAGACTCTGCCTGATTTTCCATGACTGCCGCAACACCATTTACCTGTTCTGTAATCACTTTTGAGCCTTCTAATACCTGCTCTAACTGTTCTGCTGTTTCATTTGCAATAATCATACCCTTCTTTACTGCATCCATAGATGCCTGAATTAAAGCGGTTGATTCTTTTGCCGCATCTGCACTCTGTGCCGCTAATACTGATACTTGGTCTGCAACTACCATAAAACCTCTGCCTGCATCTCCTGCTCTGGCAGCTTCAATCGAAGCATTTAACGCAAGTAAATTTGTCTGGTTTGCAATATCATTAATTGTAGCAATAATTTTACTGATTTTTGCAGAAGCTTCATTGATTTCATTCATAGAAATAACCATCTCCTGCATTTTTTGGTTACTATTAATAATCTCTGTTCCAAGGTTTTCAACATCTTTACTAATTTCTTTTGCATCCAATGCATTCTGTCTTACTCTGTCTGATACATTATCAATTGTAACAGATAATTCCTCTGTAATTCCTGCCTGTTCTGTTGCCCCGTCAGCAAGGTCATTCGCACTTGCTGCAACCTGTTCTGAAGCAGCACTTACCTGATTGGCTACCATCTGAATTCCTTTTACGGTATCTGACATTGTACCTTCAAAGGAACGAAATGAACTATGTATTGCTTCAAAATCTCCTTTCCATTCTACAAGCGTATCTACCGTAAAGTCACCAGCAGAAAATTTTTCCATATAATCGCTGATTTCATCAACATAAGAACCTAAAATACGAATTGCTTTTCTTAAATCATGTGCCAAATGACCAATTTCATCATCAGAACGATAATCCAACTGGCTATGTAAATTACCATTTTTAAGTTCACCTGTTACAGTTTCAATTGCTAAAAGTGGTGTCAAAACAGAATCTATTACTTTTTTACTAATCTTTGTCGCAAGTACACATGCTATTGAAATAAACATAGAGGTAAGAATTAAACCTCCAATTGCTACAATCGTACAAATCTTAATGGCATATTCTTTTTCTGCATTAATCACTGTTTCAATTTCTTTTGAAATTTGTATGGTTTCTTCTAACGCAGGAATACATTCATTTATAATCAAATTGTAAGCTGCTGTATCATTCCCGGCTTCAATTTTCTCAATAATTTCATAACCAATTTCTTCCCAGCCAAGTACTGTGTCTTCAAAACTTAAATACAATTTATCTTCTAACATATTCGTTTCTTTTAAAATTGCCATCTGTGTTTCTAATTCTGCCATACTTTTATCTACCGCTGTCTTATATTTCTGTTGTTCTGATGCATTCTGATTTACCAGCATTTCACGAACATTTCGAGCTGCTACGTTAATTTCAATCTGACAATTCTGTGCCGCCGTATATGCTGCATCGGAGCCGTTAGAATATGTTACAATTCTTCGATATACCACAAATAAGCCAACCATATTTACGATACCTAATGTAATCATCATAATAATAATGACTCTAAAACCATAGGTAAGACGTTTTTTCAATTTCATTTCTTCCATTTTTTTAAGCATATAATCCAATTCCTCCAAGTCTTTAATTGTTACATCTCTTTCCAAAGCATTTTTGCAAGCGAAACATCATTCACTTTCGGCCACGAACAAAATATCAGATTTTATTCTGTGATAAAGGAATTTTTTGACACTTCGACACAAATTTCGGATTAAAAAATAACTATCAAGGCAGTTTTCAATCTTTATACCTACCTAAAATTATAGCCTTATAAGGCTTCTTACGTCAATAATCACTTTGCTTTTTTAACAAAAAAACACCTTACTGTATCGCATCTTTATTTTCAATACAGTAAGATGTTTTTGTCTTGTTATAATTTTAACAAAGCTAAATATTACACAAAATTTTTATATTTTTGTGTTTTACTTAAATTCAGCAGGTACATCGTCGATTGTCTGCCACTTCTTCATAGCCTGTTCTAAGCTCATGCCTTTTTCAATACCGTCTTTACGAACTGCATTGATTGCCTGAATTTCTTTCATACGAGAACCGGATAATTCATACCTCATTCTAAAGCTTTACAAAGTAACTATTCAGAGCAAGTCAAAACAATTACTGTTTCGCCCAAATTCTGGCTTCATACGCTCCTAAAACCTCTGCATTAAAACTTACCGTTCCACTGCTTAATACAGATGGATAAATCATTTCATATCCTTTTCCAGGTTTAAACGCCTGCTGTGGCTCTGTTCCAAGATTACAATCTATGATATATTCCTTGCTTCCAGCCTCTCTGCTGTAAACAAAACGATTCTTATTTTGATTAAATACTTTAAAATCACCGTAAATCAATGCTTCGTTGTTTTTACGCAGAGCAATCAATTCTTTATAAACATCTCTTACATCCTCTTTGATTTCCTGCTCTAAACCTTCGTGATATTTCGGCATAGTTTCATTCCATGGAAGCAGAACACGACAATGTTCCCTTGTTCCTGCAAGTAGTTCTCTAAATACTTCATCTTTCGGACGGCTCTTTGTCTGTTCCTCATAATAGCCTTTTGCTTCTACGTCTGTAATTTGTTCCATCGAAGTAAATTCATAATTGCTTAGTCCCATTTCATCGCCCTGAAAAATAAACGGCGTTCCCTTTAAGGTAAACTGCATCACAGCAAGAAGCTTCGCAATTTGATTATGATAAATTTTTTCTTCTGTCACCTTGCTAATCATACGCGGATTATCATGATTATTATAGAAAATAGACATCCAACAATTATTTCCATAATTCTTTATCCAGTCTATCATATAATCTCTGTAATAATTTAAGTCATACTTATAATCTTCCATACGAACATGACCCGGTGTTTCTAAATGGTCAAAAGAAAATACCATATCCAGTTCTTTTCGTTCTTCTCCTGTCACAAGCTGACACATTTTCATTCCAAGCCCGGGTGTTTCTCCTACGGAAAATGCCTGATGTGGTGCAAAAGCTTTCTTCTGCACCTCTCGTAAAAATTCATGGAGTCTTGGTCCATAATAATATTTTTCAATTCCAGGAAAGCCCATCAAACTTCCAATCGCCTCATTTCCATTCGGCAAGCCTGCTTCTTTTGATATGTAATTGATAACGTCCATACGAAAACCGTCCACGCCTTTATCCAGCCACCAATTAATCATCTTAATCAGCTCACTGCGCACCTTCGGATTTTCCCAATTCAAATCCATCTGCTTTTTGGAAAATAAATGTAATGCCCAAGAATCCGATTCTTCGTAATAATTCCATGCAGGTCCCGAGAAAAATGATACCCAGTTATTCGGCTCTTTTTTACTGCCGTTATCTTTCTTAAAGTAATAATAGTCCCGATATTCCGAATTTGGGTCAGCCAATGCCTTCTGAAACCATTCATGCTCATCTGAAGTATGATTAATGACTAAATCCATAATCAGCTTCATCCCCTTTGCGTGTACCTTTGTTAAAAGTTCGTCAAAGTCCTCCATCGTTCCAAATTCCTTCATAATCTTATGATAATCACGAATATCATATCCATTATCATCGTTTGGAGAGTCATAAATCGGTGAAAGCCAAAGTGCATCTACACCAAGTTCCTTTAAATAATCCAATTTTTCGATAATTCCTCTTAAATCTCCAATTCCATCTCCATTTGTATCATAAAAACTTCTTGGATATATCTGATAAAAAACAGCTTCCTTCCACCATTTATGTGTAATCGCGCCCTTTGATACAACAGGTACATCTTCTTCCGTATTTACCAATTGCAACACTGCTTCTACAAATCCTTCGCCTAATTTCTTCTTTGTCAATGCTGCTACTGTCTTTAGCTTCATGCGGGATATCATCCCTTTTTTTATAACCTTCTCTGAAATATCAAGCTGTAATAATACCTTTGCTAACGCATCATGCCCAACCGGTGTCTGATACAAATCACTCACACGACTATCTAATGTCAACTTTCCCATAAAATGCTCCTATCCTCTCTCAAACGCCCTATATCAAAATTTCCGAATGGTTACTCTCCGCTTCTTCTTCTGCTCATAAAGCACCTCATCCGAATGCTTTAAAATCTCTGGAATATCGGTATCCGCTTCACAGACAAATTCATAAATTCCTGCTGACATTTCCACATAAAACGGCTGGTCACAAGAATTATTAAATTCCCTCATATGAGAAACCAGTTTTTTTCTAAGTCCTTCACTGCCACCCTCTAAATTTTCGTCCAAAATAACCAATGCCACATACTCATCACCTCCAATACGGGCAATAGGGGCATCCTTTGGCATACACGCCCTCAAATAATCTGCAACCGTTATAATCGCAAAATCCCCTGCCGCATGACCAAAGCTGTCATTGATTTCCTTTAAATGGTCGATATCTGCAAAAATAATACAAGCTTTTTTTCCTATATTACGTTTAATCAAAAATATTGCCTGTTCCATAAACCCACGGCGATTTAATAAACGGCTTAATTCATCATTTGCAGAAATCACACTTAAAATACGATTCTTCTCCTCTAATTCCTGCCTCATTGTCTGCTCACGCCGATTTAAATTTATAATTCTTCGCAAAGAACCTAACTGCATACTGCAAATCAGCATCAGCATATATTCTGACTGTTTTGCCTCACACATCACCATTCCATACTGCTCATCTCCCGAAAACAGTGGAAATGCTGTATAAGAATGCGGTCTGTCCTGTGGAAATTGCTCTGTAAAACCATTTCCCCGCAAAACCTCCATAAACTCATCTTCTTTATAACAAACCATTTCCTTATCATTATAATGTGCCACCAAACTAATTTTCTTTGGATATTCCATCTGTTCGCCTTTTTTATGTACCACTGGTTTATCAAAGAAAAATAAATAGGTACTTTTTGAACCCATCGCTCTCAAACGATTCATCACCTGTGTGATTCGTTCCTTAAAATCCAATTCATTGTTAATTAAATCCATTGTAAAAGATGGAATAAACCAATTTTTGCGATTAGAATTGATAATTTCTGTATTTAACGCGTTTAATTCTTCAGCATGAATAAATCTCTGCATCGCATCTGATACTGAACGCAGCGCTGCGTGCTTTTGTTTATCCGATGAACATTCTATCAATTCCATCAAAATTTCGTCACAGTATTCCAACAATAATGTTTTTGATACAAATGTATTTTCACACATTTTTTTCAAATACCTTGTCAACAGTTCAAAAGAACCCTCTTGTTCGCCTCCAAATATCATTTCTACAAGGTCATTAAAAAACATTTCCAATAATAAACGATATTTCCTTTTATCTTTTTCATAAGGCACCTCTGAGAATAACTCCTCTGTTACCTCCGCCACTCTTTTTTCTATAAAAGTATCCAATTCTTCCATTGAAGCGTTTACGCTCAATCCATAACGCTTTACCTTACAGCCACAAGAAGCCCTTCCTCGAAATTGTGTTTCTAATGCCATAGACTCAGGTGTTTCTCCATTACATAATTTCAATGCATTTTCTACTGCTCTATAACTGAATAAAAAATTACTGTGTGCAACACTTGTCAACTTCGGTTCCATACTCTTTGCTACATCTCTATCATCATAACCTGTGATTGCAATATCTTTGCCTATTACCAACTTCCTTTTTGCACAAACCCGATAGCCCCCTTTTGCCATCATATCGTTTGCAAATACAATTGCCTCCAAATTTGGATTTGCATCTAACAACCATTCCACCTCTTTATCAACAGCTTCGGTATAATTACCGCGTATAATATAGCTATCCTCCACTGTCAAACCTGCTTCTGCCATCGCGTCCTTATATGCTTTAATTCTCCGATTGGAGTCAAAATTCCGCTCCGGACCTGCTACAAAACCAATTTTTCGATATCCATGCACTTCAATCAAATGCTTTACATTTTCTTTCATTCCATTGTAATTACCACTTGTCAAATATGGAATGGAAGGGTCTGCCACCCTATCTCCCATTACCAGACATGGAATTGGTGCAAAACTTTTTACAAATTCATCAATATCGGGTACGTGCTTTAACTGAGAAAGCAGACCATACGCCACAATGACTGCATCCGGCTTAATATAATGCACATATCCATAAATCGTATGAAACTGATAATTATAATCCCACGCAAAGCTTTCCGTTAAAATATCTTTACAATAACGTGGAATATGAGGGCCTGTAAGAAAAACAAGATTTACATCTTTTTCTTTTGCACATGCCTTAAACCCCTCCATTAATTCTAATTCGCTTGCATACGGTGAAATTACATTCCCACAAACGACTGCAATCGTTTTTCTTACCTTCTCAGACATTTCTACACTCCCGTCTTTTTCGCATTCTTTGTTATTTTATAAAGTTCTTCTGCCGCAAGCCTTGTCTTTGCTGCAATATTTTCCTGATTTTTCGGGAAACAGTAATACTGGATTTTATCGTCTCCAATACTAATCATATCTCCAATCTCATACCAATAAAAATCAGAATACAAACTATAAGAAGCCTGTGGTTTTAAGTGATAATCAATCTGTCCGTCACAGCCGGTCAAATGAAAGCCCTCTTTTGTATGCAAAAGCCTGCCTTCTCCCACCATATAAATACATTTCGTATTCACAAGCATTCCAATATCCACAGGAATATCCAAGCGATAAGTTTCGTTTAATAATTCCTCGCGAACACGCTCTCTTTCCCAAGTATACCAATCAGGCACATGAGAAATGAAAGTTTCCCCATTTACACAGTTTAAAAAGCCTGTTTCTGTCAATTCATACTGAATCCCGCATGCTTCACAAGTTAAATAAATTCCTTTTCCTTTGGTCTTTCCTTCTGTCTGACAATGAGGACATTTATACAATACACGGTGCAGACCGTCTGCACGGAACTTTTCTTTAATTTTAATTCCCTTTTCCTGCTGTGTTTTAAAATTGTCAAAATCAAACTGTTTTTGTAACATTTCATTGATTTCTGCAATGGATTTTTCTTTTACTTCTTCCGGTGATAAAATATATTCCATTGTCGCAGAAACCTTTGCTTTACGAACCTGTAATCCATTATACAACGGGTCACGCAAAAATGCACCCTCTGTTCGTATCATAACAACAGGAACATTTAAAAGCTTGATACATTTTCCAAGACTCTCAGGCAGAGGAGTCGCTGTTCCGTCAAAACTATAGCTTGCTTCAGGATACATTACAAGAGAAGCATTTAAGTTTTTTACAGTATAACGCATATCTCGGACTAATGTCACATCATTGATGAATTTTTTGGTAGAAATACAGCCTAGTAAACGCATCAGCCACGCTTTTCCTACAAATCCGTCTAATGTTGTTACAATATGCCATTCTCTGTCTGCCATCAAATACGCCACAATCTCAAGGTCGATGAAACTGGAATGATTCATCAACACCAGACATGGTTCTCCCTTTTTTAGCTTATCCATACCGATTTTTTCATAGGAAAATCCTGCGAAAAATAATAATACCCTGCAGGCCGCCTTTAAAATCGGACGTAAAATCCCTATCTGTCTTAACGGTTTCTTATGTGCCGGCTGCGATAATGCTAATACCTCTTGATAACTCTTTTCTACTTTTTTAATTTTCAAAGCAAACTCCTCCTCTACAAAATATATTTCTTTCATTTTCTTTTACTTTACATACTTACACGCTCTCTTATATTGTAATAATATATTGACAAAAAGTAAATTCTTTTTTAATTTATGTTACTGTTCACTCCGTGACCAGCAACGATTCGCATAAATTTTTGTAATTTTTTTAAAATAAAACTTGACGTACTTTAGTACTATGTTATATAATACTTTTAGAG
>CAYMHX010000102.1:0-7948 GCA_964390325.1 uncultured Roseburia sp.
TTTTATACAATTTATTTTAACCGAAATTCCACTATAAATCAAGAAATGCAGCAAAATATAAAAATGGCGGGGAATTTCATTTCCCCACCAATTTCCTATCACTTATTTTTCTTAGTCTGTAAATAACTGTACCCAGTACAATCTTCCATTTACATCTGCTGCAACACCAACTCCAAGCTTTTCATAACTACTGTTTACCATATTTCGATAATGACCTTCTGAATTGTACCAGCCATTGCTAACACTCGCAAAAACAGTCATCATTGTCAACATAAGTGACTACTTTTCATTTTCTAATTTTCTCCTACGCTTTAAAAATAAAAAACGCTACTATCGCTGCAACTCCTGCAACAATCAAAAACACTCCACTCAAATTTGATGATTTTTCCTCCTGCTGGTTTCCTCCACTCTGTCCTTCGTCTGAATTATTTTTATCAGAAGTTTCTCCTGTTGTTTCAGAATTTTTGGAATCATCTTTTTCGGTTTCTGTTTGAGTTGTTTCTGTTTGTGTCGTTTCTGTCTGTGTTGTTTCGGTTTCCGTTGTTTTTTCTTCCTCTTTTGCTCTCGTAATATCAATTCGATAAACCGTTGTTTCTCCACTCTCAGCAGTTACTTCAATTTCTACGGTATTTACTCCGACCTGAAGATTTGTATTTCCAGTTACTGAGGTTACCCTTGCCGCATCGGCTGGTTTTGCATTAATGGCAACTTTTTTCACATCATAATCAACTTTTGCTGTATAACTCAAGATATTTCTTTGAAATTCAGGTGCTAATGTCCCTGCTGACAATTCCAAAGATTTCAAACTAGAGTCTGAGGATAAACTGTCAGCCGCATGATTTACCATAATCGTTGCACTGCTTCCCTGCATATTCGAAAACTCTGCACCCGAAATTAAATCCATTCCATCAATCGCCGATAAGGTAATTCCTCCCTCACCAACATGAACGGTCTTTAATTTTACTGTAAAACTATCACTCGATACAATAACACTTCCATTTCCGCCACCATAACTTGTAGAACAATCCACTAATTCAAAGATATCTGTATCATATCCTAATGTCATCGTTGCATACACCATGCTGTCCTCTGCATCCGAAACAACCTTTGCTGTTACGGTAATCGTATCTCCAACTTCTACACTTTCATCCGAAACGTTTAATACCGTTCTTCCTTCTGCTGCGAAGACATTCGTCGTCATTCCACACACACATAGCATTACCGTAGCAATTAATGTAAAAATCTTTATCCTATTTTTCACGCTAAACCTCATTTCTTCCCAACTACTGTCTAACAATATCTACTGTATAAGTACGAACATTTCCATTTTCGGCTGTAACAATTACCTGTACCGTATTTTCACCCTGTTTCAAGGAATAAACACCTGCACCTGAATAAGAAGCCTTTGAAGATACCATTGATGCATAAACAGAAACCTGTTTTACTTCATTTGGAACAATTAATGAATATTCTGTTGTTTCCGGTGTAAATGCCGGTGTCAATGTATATCCCTCTACTGTTAATGCAGACAGCCAATTATTTGGATTTCCATTATCTACTAAACTCACTGGTTTTGATGGCATATTTTCATAGACAGGAATACGGAATACAAAGGCTGTATTCTTATCCGTATATGCTTCACTTACCTTACTTCCTTCACTAAAGGCTGCCATGACATTTGTCATATACTGATGTGAAAATAAATTATCTTTATTTACTACATTAAATTTTTCAAAATAAATCGTATTCTGTCCCTTTTTAATATAGCTATCTGCTACAATTGAAGAACCACCCTGTAATGATTTATAAATTCCATCCCAGCCTACACGTTTTGCATAAGCAAGTCCGTTTTCAATAATCGAAGCTGTCGAAGTGGTATATGCACCCACATTGAAATAATTATAATATCCTTCATATCCTTCATAAGTACCTGAAATCAACGGACTGCTGCCTCTGACTCCCTGTTCCTGTAAGCATCTGGATGCCAAATGATAAGGACTTACACCCAAACCACTTCCTATTGTATAGAAAGACTCTGCATAACTCTTTGTCTGCTTATCTGTATCTACATAATTCTGTTCCATAAAAGAACCCTTTAACAGATTGCTGACACCTGCCACATTCTGATAGCCTTCAAATTCTAACGTTTCAAACTGGAAAATATAGGTTTCCGTAAAGAAATTACGAGGGTCCATACAATAAGCAATATAAGACGGTGCCGCACACACCCAGTTTGCTCCATCAAATCCATACCATGTGTCTGTTTTCCAGTCATACGCCTTACTGTCTGTTGATTTTCTTGCATCATTTACCGAATTTTGAACCAGATTTCTTCCGATAACGCTTTCATTTTCAATGACATAATTCCAATCCAACCCTGTTTTTACAGGAACAAACTGCCACATTGGATATTTCTGATGCAATTTCAAAAGTCCGTCACAATAACTTTCTGGAAATCCTGCCTCCAAAAGACTTTTTACAAATTTTTCATCATCGGTTTCCGGTTCTTCCGGTTTTGGTTCTTCCGAGATTTCTGTTTTAAAAATGGTTACATAATCTCCTATTACCCATCCCTGATATTTCGCACCTTCTTTTGTCAACAGCACCCGATACCATATCTTTTTATCTTCTAACTGCTTTTCTTCTATAATATAAACAATCTGACCTCTGCTTACCTTTGTCACAACACTATGCTCTGTTCCTGCTCCCGAACGGATATTTACCGTCGAAGAAACATTCGAGATACTGCCTGTACGCAAATCCTCTACGGTTCCAAGATGTGTTTCCTGAGAAACCATCACACCATTTTCCACATAAAAAACACTGTTATTGTACTCCGTAAAGCCATTAAAACTTCTATCCAACACACCATTGTTTACATAAAACCATACGCCATCATACAACGCAAGCCCTGTATACTGTGTCTGTACCTGACCTTCTGCAACGTAATACCACGTTCCTGCAGCATTCGGGTCTTCCACCAATCCGCTTACTTCCTTTTTTATCTGACCTGCTGCCACAAGAAATAAGCCTGTATCGTATTCCACATAGGCATTGATTGTAGTATCTAATTTTCCATTGTTTACATAAAACCAACTGCCATCATAAGATGCAAGTCCTGTATACTGACTCTGTACCTGGCCCTCTGCAAGATAATACCAGTCCTGTATCTTCTCCGGGTCCTGAGCAAGACCCGATATATGCGATGCCACACGACCATTTGCCACCAAAAACAGATTACTATTATATTCTATGTAACCATATTTCGACTTGTCATTTACACCATCCACCATGTAATACCATACACCATTTACTTGTTTTAAAGTTCCCTTTGATGCCTTGTATACATCGGCTGTTTCTTCTGTTACTTCTATTGTTTCTACGGACTCTGTCATCTGCGTATTTTCTATTTCTACAGATTCCATTATTTCCGTTGTTTTTATATCTTCTGTCTCTCGATTTTCTTCTACATTCGCAGTTTCTTCTGTTGTTTCTGTACTCTCTGCTTCTTTTGTTTCTACTTCTTCTAACACTTCCTCAGACACTATCTGTTCTGTCGATATTACCTGTTCCGTTTCTTCCACAACCTCTGTCACCTTCAGCTGTTCTGTTGCCTGTATCAAAACAGTTTGCATCGCCAAAGTTACACACATTAATGCTGCTATAATCCTTCGTTTCACCTTACTTCATTACTCCTTACTTCATTACTCCTTACTTCATTACTCCTTACTCTTTACTAAAAACTACTGAAACCATTTTTTGGAGTAACTATTCCAATATTGTACAGGATTCTTTTCATAATAGCTAGTCAAAAAATAAAAATTAAGAATTTTGGAAAAACTTTCCTAAAATAAACGTAACTATTCAGTACCCTCATAGTTACGATACAAAAATTCATTAAAAATCGCTTCGCGATAGAATTTTAAGCTGCCTTTGGCAGTATTTACACCTGAATCACGTTCTTTTGGTCAAAACAGCAAGTGTTTTGACCTGCTCTGAATAATTACAAATAAACAATATTACTTCTGCAGCATTCCATTTACTACTGAAAATGTACTTCCATCATAAGTTACAGAACCTGTATAAGTATCTGCTAATTCTCCATTTATCACATAAAACCATTGTCCATCATACTGTGTTAATCCTGTATACTGATTTTGCACTTGACCACTTGCAAGATAATACCACTTTGCATTCTCAGAATCCAAATTCAATCCGGATGCCTCATTTAAAATTCTTCCTGCACCTACATAGAACAAACCACCATTATACCCAATATATCCACTCTTTTGTATATCAAGCTGACCTTGATTTACATAAAACCATGCACCATCATACTCAACAAGTCCTGTATATTGCAGCTGTACCTGACCACTTGCAAGATAATACCAGATATTTGGATTTTCAGGGTCCTGTGCCAAACCATTCATCTCTGCTGCTACTTTTCCACCTGCTACCAAAAACTTACTTCCTTCAAACCAAACAAACCCATGTTTTGACGTATTTCTTACACCATTTTCATAATAGAACCAGTTACCGCCCTCATTTCGCAAATCCACTGATTTTCCCGGAACAATAGAAGTACTTCCTGTGCTATTATTTCCGGAATTAGTTTCCGGTGCAGGATTTACCGTTACACCTGTGTCCACATTAGTTTCCGGTGTCCCAATTCTGCCTTCCCGCTTTCCATAATTAATATAATGCAAATAATAAGAACGTAAATTTTCTCCAAATCCCTTTCTTAAATCCTCATAACGATTTTTATAAGCATAGACATCAAATTCTGCATTTCCCTGCCAACCTGCTTCAATTCCCCATTTCGCAAAATGAGCCAAAAGCTGTTCTTTACTCTCTCCACACTCCTTCTTCACTTCCGGATATTTTTCTGCATAAAATGTTGGTTCAAAGACTGCTGAATAATCCACACCCTCATACACAGCCGTATAAATCGAACCATCATCATACCAATAATTCAAATCCACATACTTATCACTCATTCCATACTTATATCCGTCACCTTTACTTGTATACTGCCAAAAATCATACTTTCCTGTATAATCCGTAGCAGAAGTATAATGAGCCATCCAAATATAATAATCCTTTGCCAACTCATCTGCATACATATTATCACGAAGCAGAGAACGGTTCGCATAAACCATTCCATTATAACCGGCACTTTCTATTGTTTCACAAAAAGCACGACAAATAGAGGTCATTTCTTCCCTCGACAAATCAGCATTATATAATCTGCCGTCTCCCTGTCCTGCAAACTCATAATCAATTACCACTGGAAGACCAATCGAATAACCTGCAATCCGTTCTAATACATAATAGGCTTCTTCTACTGCCTCACTCTCCGTAATCGCTTGCGAAAAAATATACACACCAACAGGAATTCCATTTGTCAATGCACCTTCTATATTCTGACGAAAACAAGGGTCTTCTTTGAGTTCCCCAGTTCCCGAACCACGATAGCCCACACGAATGAAGGCAAACTCAATCCCGTTCGCCTTTGCCTTCGCCCAGTCAATCTCTCCCTGATACTTTGATACATCCACGCCTAATCGAACAACAGTTTGTGTGTTTGTACCCGCTGTTCTCGCTTCATAAACCTGATTTTCCACAGTATCATCATCCAAAAATCCATCTGAAATATAACCATTCGCTCTCCAATACTCAGGGTCATCCAAATCTTCATTTGTCTGTGCAAAAATCATCTCACTCTGCACAAAAAACAGCATTGCAAACAACAGCGTACATAAAACGCTCATCGTTCTTTTGCTCTTACTCCTTACCTTCCTCATGTGTGCTTCCTTTCCTTATTTAATCAATCAGAATAACTTTATCTAAAAACTTCGTAACTATTCAGTAACTTCATAGTTACAGCCATATAAAAATGATTGTACATAAAAATACTACGGTTGGCAATAAAAACCTTATGTTCTTTTTCAAAAACAAAAAAGAATATTGTTTTATAACCAAAAATTGGTATTTTACAATACTCTTTTTACTAAAATTTTGTAACTATTCAGTACATCATTCGCAAAATCCCTTGACTCGAAATAGTTGCAAATTTTTTAATCTCTCTTACTATATATTCGGCGATTAAAAACTTCGCCTCATATATAGACCCTCCGGGGGATGCACACACACGCGTACATACAACTAAAGTTGCAGGAATTTGTCACTTCGTGACCGCGTGTGGCGCAGGCGTGATTTTCAATCACCGCCTATATACATTTCACCATACATCTCTTTTTAAAGAAACAGACTCCATATTTTATAATTTCCTGATAACCTTCTTCCTGCAAGTGATACTCATACTGCATTTCCTCTATCTGTTCCAATGCCTCATCACACTTCTTTTCCATTTCTCTAAATTTCCCTGCAACCTTAATCTCTAAAACAATTGCTGTATCACCCGTTTCATAATCCTCCATAATCAGGTCACATCTTCCTTCTCCTGCTTCACGATTGGACGATATCCGATACTTATTCAGACATTTCAAAATCCCGGAAAGAAATCCATGATAGTAACTTTCCTTATAATCAAAAAAACTAATCGTATCCATTAACTGAGAGGATAGAAATTTGGCAAATTTTTCACAATCTTTTGTTTCAATTGCCTTTTGCAACGGTGTCATATCATTTTTTCGTATCTTCTTATCAAACCATGCCAAAACAGTATTTTCATAAATATATGCTATTTCCTCATTCGGTATCGACATTTCCAAATAAAGTGTCCTTACATCCTGTCTTTCCCCACATTTTTTCAAATATCCTGTAAAAAACAGAAAATTCCATAAATTATCCTGCGAATCATAGATATCTCCATAGGTAATATCTTCATGAATCGGCTTTTCAATCGTTCCTCCATCTAATAGTCTTTCTATCTCACCACGCACCTGTGTATCTGCACGTTCCACTAACTCATGCACAATACTATTAGAAGATGTATTTGACCAGTACGGCTTTGCAAATTTCGTTGTACCTCCTGCAACATTATATACAAAATTAATGACACTCCAAGGATTATAAACCTCCGCTTCCCCAAACAAATATCCATCATACCATTTTTTTACTTCTTCCTTATAAGAACCGATTTCATAAAAATCAAGCATTTCTTCTACTTCTTTCGGATTAAATCCAAAATATTCTCCAAAATCCCTGCTCAATATAGAAATGACATTCAAATTATTCAAACCTGTAAAAATACTTTCCTTACTAATTCTAAGACAGCCTGTTATTACTCCAAATGCAAGATGGTCATTTGTTTTTAATGCAGACTCAAACAAAGAACGGATAAACTGTATCATTTCCTCATAAAAACCTTCAAACCATGCATTTTCCAACGGCACATCATATTCATCAATTAATATGATTGTCTGTTTACCATGATAACGCTCCAGATATTCGGATAAAGTCATAAGTGCTATCACATACTGCTTATATTCTGCTTTCTGATTCATAATGAGAAAATAATCTGTTTTTTCCGTTTCCGTCAAAACATCTCCGTTTGTTAAATACAAATGCCTGCGATATTCCTTTGCAATCTCCCCTATTAAACAAGCATATGCTGTATCAAAATCTTTTTGTTTGGCTGATTTTAAGGACAGCTTAATCACAGGATAACTTCCTGCATGAGAAAGATATTCCTCTCCCGCATCCATGATTTTCTTTCCAGTAAAATAATGAAAATTGTCAATCTTTATTCCATTTCCATCACGCTCATCTTCAAAAAACGTACGAATCATACTAAGACTTAATGTCTTTCCAAACCTCCGCGGTCTGGTCATCAAAAACACCTTCGTCTTATTATCCAACAATTCTTTTATCATTAACGTTTTATCCACATAATAAAAGTTATCTCTTATAATTTCACGATAATCTTCGATACCGATTGGGAGTCGTTTTTTTAACATTCTTCTACTTCCTTTCTGCAACAAAA
>CAYMHX010000103.1:0-7838 GCA_964390325.1 uncultured Roseburia sp.
AACCGTATTTACATTTGGATAAGATACATATCCGTTCTCATCTGCATCCGGATGAGCAGGGTCATATTCCATAATAAATTCTGTTTCATAATCTTCTGTAATAGAAGTAACTTTTACACCATTTCCTACTTCTCTAGCTCTGGAATTTGAATAATATGTACTAAAAGGTGTTACTGTTTTCTCCTGAAATGTAACAATCTTTCTGCGATATGGTGTTCCATCCTCGGTTCTTGTCGTATTTACATTTGCAATATTCTGTGCAATCGTATCAAAACGGAAACGTTCTGCCGTCATACCGGATGCACTAATATTGAATGACTGAAATAATCCCATAACTTCCTCTCATTCTGCCGTTTTAACAGCGTTTTTATTCCTATAATTTTATGCTTTGCCCATTGCAGCCTTCATACATGAAAACTGGGAGTTAATACTGGATACCAATGCTTCATAGCGAATCTGCTCAGAAGCTAATTCCACGTTTTCTGTATCAACATCTACATTATTTTCATCCAGCCGATAGGAATAATTTGACGAATCTGTATAGGTCGAAACGGTTAAATCACTCAAGTTTGCGTTTAATCCACGCACCTTTTTATCTAATGAAGTGTATTTAGACATTCCAAGCTCGCGTTCTAACACGCTTTGAAAATCCACATCCTGTCTTTTATAACCAGGCGTATCAATATTTGCCAAATTGTTTGTGATTGCGGTTTCACGAAGCCAGCTGGCATCTGCTGCCTTATCTAAAACATTGATATAATCAAATGCATTTGTAGAAAACATGATACTTCCTCCTTAATGACCATAACTGGGCATATTACTAATAATATCTTATTCTATTATAAAACGTTTTCTTGAAAACACAAGGCTTTTTTTTGTTTTTTTCAAGATATTGTTTCCCTATTTGTGCATATCTACTAAATATTTGAATTTGTTTTAAAAATTTTAAACAAAAACATGGTCGCTCACAATTCAATTTTAAACGAGCGACCATGTTTTTCTTAGTGTTATTTTTTTACAAATCGTAATTAAATTGCAATAAAATTTACACTCATAAATAACTGCAAAAACTCTTAGTTTGTCTGACTCTGTTTTTTTAACTTGTCCAGTTCATCAAATACCACATCATTTAATACTTTGATATAAGTTCCTTTCATACCGGAGGAACGGGATTCAATGACTCCTGCACTTTCAAACTTTCGCAGAGCATTTACAATAACAGAACGAGTAATTCCCACCCTATCTGCAATCTTACTGGCAACTAAAATTCCTTCTTTTCCTTCCATTTCTTCAAAAATATGAGTAATGGCTTCCAACTCTGAAAATGACAGTGTACTAATTGCAGATTTGACAATCTGTACCTTTCTTGTTTCTTCTGCATTTTCTTCATTTACAGAACGCATCATTTCAAGTCCTACAACGGTTGTTCCATATTCACTCAAGATAATATCATCAATATCATATGGTGTATTCTCCCTATATAGAAACAACGTTCCTAAACGTTCTCCCGCTATATCAATTGGTGTAATAATCGCTGTGTACTTTCCTGCATCATTTATAAAGCCCAGGGTTTCCAAATTGACATTTTCCTTCGTTGATAAAATTCCAAGCAGACGTTCATTTAACATTGAATCAATAAAACCGCCCACTTCATCCGCTATCAATTCCCGTATTTCTGAAACGCCCTCACAGACACCTGTTCCAAGAACCTTTCCCTTCTTACTGATAACCAGAATGTTTGACTTCAGAATTACTTTCAATACTTCACAAATATCATTAAATACTACTTTGGAAGAATTGTTATTATGCAAAAGCTTATTAATCTTTCTTGTCTTATCTAACAATTGTACACTCATAGGATTCTTCTCCTCTACTTTTCTAAATCACACCAAAATTACTTATACTTAAACTTTCCTTTTCCATTTTCGGCAAAGTTTTTCAGTAAATTGAACAATTACTTTTTCTGAAAATTGCTTTGGCTCTAAATAATTACAAATTTTCTTAATAATAAGTATTCTAACACGTTAATTCTGAAAATTCAATCATTTCACAAAATTTATATAACTATTTATCTTCCGTAGTGTTTATATTCTTTTGTTCTGTATATCCACAAGTTTCTCCTGCACATGCAATCTTGTTTCCTTTTTCTACCATATAAGTTCCACAGTTTGGACACTTCTTCTCTACCGGCTTTGACCAAGACATAAAATCGCAGTTTGGATTATCTTCACAGCCAAAATATTTTCTGCCTTTTTTTGTTTTTCGTAATACTACATCTTTTCCACACTTTGGACAGGAAATTCCTATTTTTTCTAAAAGAGGCTTTGTATTGCGACATTCCGGGAAAGCAGGACAAGCTAAAAATTTACCATGCGGACCATATTTGATTACCATATTACGGCCACAAATATCGCAAAGTACATCTGTTACTTCATCTTCTATTTTAACTTTTTCCAAATCCTGTTCTGCTACCTTTACAGCTTCTTCCAAATCAGGATAAAAGTTTGCAATAATTGATTTCCAGCTTACACATCCTTCTCCCACACCATCTAAAAGCGACTCCATATTTGCTGTAAACTGTTCATCTACAATGGTAGGAAAATTCTCTTTCATAATCTGGTTTACAATTTCACCAAGTTCTGTCATGTAAAGATTTTTAGCTTCCTTTACAATATATCTTCTTCCAAGCAATACCGTAATTGTAGGAGAATAGGTACTTGGACGGCCAATGCCTAATTCTTCCATCGCTTTTACAAGTGATGCCTCCGTATAATGAGCTGGTGGCTGTGTAAAATGCTGTTTTGCATCTAAGTTTTCCAAATGAAGCTCTGTATCTTTATCTAATGCTTTTAATAATGTATTACCCTCTACCTTTTCATCTTCCTCTGAAGTATAAACAGATAAAAATCCATCAAATGCTATTTTTGATGCCGATACATTAAAACGATAAATTCCTGCACCAATTTTTACATGAATTGTTTCATATACAGCAGAAGCCATTCTACTTGCTGTAAATCGTTTCCAAATCAACTGATATAGTCTGAACTGGTCTCTTGTCAAAGAATCCTTTACCATGGCAGGAGTACGATTCATATCCGACGGACGGATTGCTTCATGTGCATCCTGAATCTTTGCACTGCCTTTTTTGGCAGATGCCTGTCCTGACAAATAATTTTCTCCAAAATTTTCTTTTATATAATTTGCCGCCTGTTCTTCTGCTTCTTCTGAAACACGCACAGAGTCCGTACGCAAATAAGTAATCAAACCTACAGTTCCTTCTCCTTTAATATCCACACCCTCGTACAATTGCTGTGCAATACGCATGGTCTTAGAAATTGGGTAATTTAATGCCTTAGAAGCCTCCTGCTGCATGGTACTTGTTGTAAATGGAAGCGGACTTTTTTTTGTACGTTCTCCTTTTTTTACTTCCAATACCTGAAATGTTTCTTTTTCTAAGGTATTTAGCAGATGATTCATTTCTTCTTTTGAAGTAATTGATAACTTTCCGTTTTCATCACCATGAAATTTAGCTATGAGAGGCTTTTTTTCACCCTCAACAGCCAATTTTGCTTCCAAAGACCAATATTCTTCCGGAATAAATGCATTGATTTCATCTTCTCTATCACCAATAATACGTAAAGCAACAGACTGTACACGACCTGCACTAAGTCCTCTCTTTACCTTCGCCCATAAAAGCGGGCTAATTTTATAACCTACCATACGGTCTAGCATACGGCGTGCCTGCTGTGCATTTACCAAATCCATATCTATTTTCCGTGGTTGTTTTAAAGAAGTTTTGACTGCATTCTTGGTAATCTCGTTAAAACTGATACGATTCACATTCTTTTCCTCTATCTTCAATGCCTGGCTCAAATGCCATGAAATCGCCTCGCCTTCACGGTCAGGGTCCGTTGCAAGATAGATTTTCTCTGCCTTTTTCGCCTCTTTACGAAGATTTGCCAAAACATCTCCTTTTCCTCGGATTGTAATATATTTTGGTTCAAAATTATTGTCCGGGTCAAATCCCAATGTACTTTTAGGCAAATCCCGTACATGACCGTTCGATGCCACTACCTCGTAATTTTTTCCCAAAAATTTCTTAATGGTTTTCACTTTTGCAGGCGATTCTACAATTACCAAATACTTTGCCATTCCTTCTTCTCCTTACCCTACAGCCTATGTTCTCATTCTGCTCTTATATAATAATTTTGAAATATCTCTTTCACAATACCTGTTTGAAGCATATTTTGAATAAGACCTGTTAAATACTGTGTCTTTAATCCTGTCCGATAAGCAATTTCTTCTAAATTCCTCGGACGTAAATCGAGACAACTATACACCAAGAGTTCTTCTTTTTCAAGTAATAAATTAGGAAAATGTACAAAAAGATTTTCTTGAACATATGTTCTCTCTTTTTTAATCCCTATATCCATAAGAAAAGAATCCACACTCGTAATAATTCCTGCACCCTGTCTGATTAATGCATTACACCCAAAACTCAATTCATCGGTAGTCCTTCCTGGACAAGCAAAAATATCCTTTCCCTGTTCTAATGCAAAATCTGCTGTTATCAAAGAACCGCTTTTTTCTTTTGCCTCCGTCAGTACTAAAATATCGCAAAAAGCTGAAATAATACGGTTTCTGGCAGGAAATAAGGCTGCTTTTGGTTGTGTACCGGGAGGATATTCAGAAATAATTCCACCTGTTTCTAAAATTTCTTCATAAAGCTGTTTATGAGCTGCAGGATAGCAAATATCTACTCCACAACCTAAAATAGCATAGGTCTTTCCCTTTCCATGCAATGCTCCAATATGGGCATAAGAATCTACTCCTTTTGCCATGCCACTGATAACAGCTACTTCGTGCTGTCCCAATTTTTCTGCTATTTTTTCTGCCATATACCGTCCATACTCTGAACAACGCCTTGCCCCTACAATTGCCACTGACATTCGTTTTGGGTCAGGTAGTTCTCCCTTATAATATATGCTGTAAGGTGGCTTGTCTATGTATCGTAATTTTTCCGGAAACGCTTCTTCTTCCCATGAAATAAAAGAAATTCCCTGTTCTAAAAATTGTTCCCATTCATTTGTCAGGTCTTTGCACCATTTACTCTCCAAAATTCTTCTTTTTTCTGCATCTTTTAATTCGGGCAGGACATTTAGTTGTTTTTCTGATAAAAAATAAAGCTCCTCTGCAGAACTTACATACCGTAACACCTTATGAATTGCAGCAGAACCAATCCCTTCTATATTAGATAGCCAATATTGATATTTCATATGCTACCTCCATAATTTCTTATCTATACTTCGATAACAAAGCGCTTCTTTTAAATGCTTCATCTGTATGTTTTCTGAAGCATCCATATCTGCAAGGGTTCTTGCTGTCTTTAAAATTTTATGATATGCCCTTGCAGTCAGTCCCAAACGTTTATATGCCTGTTCCATATATTCCTCCTGCTTTGTCTCTAATTTGCAGTATTCTTTGATTTTAGAAGCTGGAATCTGACTATTATAGCAAAATCCTTCCTCCCGAAACCGAGCCTGCATACGCTCATGTACCTGCATGACCCGTTCACGAATCTGTGCTGAGGTTTCTTCTTCAAATGCCTGATTTAATTCCTCAAACGGTATCTGTGCTGCTGCAACACAAATATCAATACGGTCTAACAATGGCTGACTAATACGGTTGATATAACGTTTGATACTTGATTCCTTACATCGGCATTTTTGCATATCGGGATAATAGCCGCATTTACAAGGATTCATCGCTGCTACTAACATAAA
The DNA here is from genome assembly GCA_964390325.1 of uncultured Roseburia sp. GTDB lineage: Bacteria > Bacillota > Clostridia > Lachnospirales > Lachnospiraceae > Roseburia. Next base: position 5,784 of record CAYMHX010000103.1, read on the forward strand.
ATCAGCAGGATATTCATAATCTCCATTTACTCTTACCAGTCTAACCGTCTTTTCCTCCATCGGCTGACGTAATATCTCCAAAGTATCTTTTTTAAATTCCGGAAGCTCATCTAAAAATAAAACTCCCTTATGTGCCAAAGAAATCTCTCCAGGTCTCGGAACACTTCCTCCACCTGAAAGTGCCTGTGGTGAAATCGTATGATGTGGGGCACGAAATGGTCTTATTTCCATTAAACTCTCCCGATTGGAAAACAAACCACATACACTATATATTTTAGATAATTCCATCTGTTCACTTTCTTTTAAAGGCGGAAGGATTGTCGGAATCCGCATTGCAGCCATCGTCTTTCCTGCTCCGGGCGGACCTGCAATAAGTAAATTATGCATTCCGCTTACCGCAATTTCACAGGCACGTTTTAAAACCTGCTGCCCATTGATATCTGCAAAATCTGGTTGGTATAAGTTTTCTTTTTGTCTTATATTATCCTTTTTTCCCTCTACTTGTATTATATAATCTTCCCCATTTAAAACAGCAATTACTTCTTTTAAATTTTTCACTGCATAGACTTGCATTCCTGCTACTAATCTTGCCTCTCTATCATTTGCAAAAGGTACAATACAAACACGAACTTCATCTTCATAGGCTTCCGATAGCATTGGCAAAATCCCATTTACGGAATGAATTTCTCCACTCAAACTTATCTCACCGACTACAAATATCTCTTTTAACCTATCCTGTGGCACAATTCCCATTGCACTAAGAATTGCCAATGCTACAGGCAAATCAAATCCTGAACCGCTCTTTTTGATATTGGCAGGGAGAAGATTGATAGTAATACGTTTCGGCGGTAATACATACCCTATATTCCTTAAAGCTGTCCTCACACGCTCCTTCGATTCCTTTACTTCTGCTGACAAAAAACCTACCATTTCAAATATCGGCATTCCGTCACTTACATCTGCTTCTACATATACAGGCACACTTTTAATACCTTGTACACTCGCAGTTCTTACAATACTGTACAAAGAATCATTCCCTTCTTATTTTTTTGTATGTTTCAATTATTTTCTATCATTTTATTTGTTGTATAAAGACATTTTTTGTCTTTTTCAAATATTTATCTTTGCTACAAAGACAAATTTGTACAATATTTTAAATTTGCTCATTTATAGTTACGTTATTTTCTTTCCTTTGGAAAATCGGGCGAATTACCCCTATGAAAATTGTTTTAACTTTGAATAGTTACCTATTTGATAAAAGATGGTATCTAAGATTATAGCAGATACCACCTTTTTTGAAAAGCCTAAAATGATTTTTTTAATTTTTCCAATGCCCGCTTTTCAATTCTTGATACATACGATCGGGATATACCTAGTTTTTCTGCAATTTCTCTCTGTGTCATAGGTTCTTTTTGAAATAATCCATAACGATTGATAATAATAAAAAGTTCTCTGCCACTTAAAACCTTAGAGATGATTTTGGTTAATTTTTCTGCTTTTTGACTAATTTCCATCTGCTCTATGATATCTGTATCTTCACTTACAATAACATCTACTAACTGAATTTGGTTTCCTTCCTTGTCTGTTCCTATTGGTTCGTATAGTGAGGTTTCTCTGGAAGTTTTTTTCTTCGCACGAAAATGCATTAATAATTCATTTGCTATCCTCTCGCAAAGGAGTTTTAGGTCGGTCGGATTCCTCCCCTTCTGTCAAAACAGCTTTCTCACCACAAACTGCGTTCTTAAAATACTTCAAATTATCCATAGTTTCTATATCTTCGTCACTATAATCAATATCCGTAAAACATTCTAATTCTTCTGTATCATCTTCTTCGCAATTATCCTCTGAATTATCATTTTCACCATTACTTGTTTCTGCGGGAATAGCAGAAATCTCCGGAAATTCAATCTCATCATCTTGTACGCCAAATAATACAACATGGGCATTTATTCCGTCCCAAATCACTTTGCGAACAAGAGTTCGTATTGCAACTCGTTTCTGCTCAATGCTCATTTTATCAATGCCCTTACGAAAAATAGTTAAAAACTGTCGCAT
>CAYMHX010000104.1:0-2118 GCA_964390325.1 uncultured Roseburia sp.
AAAAATAAAACCTGAGAGTGTAAATAGCAAAAAAGTTTGTTTTTTACTTTCAAATTACCAAGACGTAAATAGAAACAGCCGAAGATACGTTTCTTCGGCTGTTTCCTTACATTTATTTAATAAGCTAAAGTTCCATTATTGTAAAAATGTTAGATTGGAAAGTTTTGAATATTCGGCAGAGAAAAAGGGCATTAATAATAAAAAATAACTAAGAAAATATATATATAGGCGGTGATTGAAAATCACGCCTGCGCCACACGCGGTCACGAAGTGACAAATTCCTTATACGCGTGTGTGTGCATCCCCCGGAGGGTCTATATATGAGGCGAAGTTTTTAATCGCCGAATATATAGTTATCAAAGTAAGAGAAGCGATGCATTTAGGAAAGGAAAAAAAGAATGGATAAAAATTCTAAAAACATACGCCCTTTTGGTATGAGAGATAAAGTCGGATATATGTTTGGAGATTTTGCAAATGATTTTACATTTATATTATCGTCTAGTTTTATGTTGAAATTTTATACAGATGTAATTGGTATTTCGGCAGGAACGGTAGGTGCATTGATGATGGCAGCGAGATTTATTGATGCAGTAACGGATGTGACAATGGGGCAGATTGTAGACCGTTCTAAACCCACAAAAGATGGCAAATTTAAACCTTGGCTGCGTCGAATGGCAATTCCTGTTGCTGTTGCCTCTTTTTTAATTTTTCAAAGTGGGATAGCAGGTCTGCCTTATGGAGTTAAGGTGTTATGGATGGGAGTTACTTATATTTTATGGGGGTCTTTTTTCTATACTTCGGTGAATATTCCTTACGGTTCTATGGCATCGGCTATTTCAGCAGAGCCAAAAGATAGAGCTGATTTGTCTACTTGGAGAACAATTGGCTCAACATTAGCAATGTTAGTGATTGGCGTGGGGACACCTGTGATAGCTTATGTGACAGTTAATAATCAGACTGTGCTTTCAGGTACAAGGATGACGGTGATTGCAGGTGTTTTTTCAATCTGTGCTGTAATTTGTTATCTGCTTTGTTTTCAGTTGGTGACAGAGCGTGTAGAGGTGCCAGCCAATAATAGAAAAATGGATGTGGCTAAGATGTTCAAAAATGTATTTACTAACCGGGCTCTTTTGGGAATTATTGCAGCCGCAGTTTTTCTTTTAGTGGGTATGCTTGGAATGTCAGGAATGTCAGGATATGTATTTCCAAATTATTATGGTTCAGCGGCAGGACAGTCAGCAGCTTCTTTTACAGGAAGTGCTGTTATGTTGTTTATTTGTGCACCGTTTGCTTCTAAATTGGCAGAGCAGTTTGGGAAAAAAGAACTTGCGGCAATCTCTTGTATTGGAGGCGGGGTGGTTTATTTCTTGTGTTTGATTGTAAGGCCGCAAAATGTATGGATTTATGTTTTGTTTTATACATTGGCATATGTGGGGCTTGGTTTTTTTAATACGATTATCTGGGCAATGATTACGGATGTCATTGATGATGCAGAGGTGAAAAATGGGGTTCGTGAAGATGGTACAATTTATGCAGTCTATTCTTTTGCCCGTAAGATAGGACAGGCACTTTCATCTGGCTTGGTGGGGGCAGTGCTTACTATGATTGGATATTCAGCAGAAACAGCTTTTGACCCAACAGTTACAACAAAGATTTTTCAACTTTCCTGTGTAATTCCTGCAATAGGACTTATAGCAGTTGGATTAGTGCTGATTTTTATTTATCCATTGAATAAAGCGAGAGTGGAAGCAAATGTGGCAGAGCTTGCAAGGCGGAGAAAAGAACGATAGGAATTGAGATGTAAGGATAGGGTGTAAAAAGTAACAAACATGATTCTAAAAAGTATAGAAGTATGAATTACCTCTATACTTTTTCTTTTTTTGTGGTATACTATATAAGAACGTATATTCGATTTAAACGACTGCTTGTAAAAAATTGGTAACTATTCAGAGCAAGTAAAACGACTTGCTGTTTTGACCAAAAGAAAGTAATTCAAAAATCGTTTTTTGTCCGTTAGGAGAAGTTTTATAAATTTTTATGTGCTTTTTGGTAATGAACTACCTGGAAATGAGGATGATGATGGATAAATTAAAAAAATCTACACAATTTATATTACAT
>CAYMHX010000104.1:2128-7747 GCA_964390325.1 uncultured Roseburia sp.
GAAGCCCTTGTAAGGGGCTTTAAAGAAGGCAATCAATTCCAGACGTTATTAGGTGTCACTGGTTCGGGCAAGACTTTTACAATGGCAAATATCATTGCACAGTTAAATAAACCTACGTTAATTATTTCACATAATAAGACATTAGCTGCACAGCTTTATGGGGAGTTTAAGGAGTTTTTCCCGGAGAATGCGGTGGAGTATTTTGTATCCTACTATGATTATTATCAGCCGGAAGCTTATGTACCGCAGACAGATACTTATATTGAAAAGGATTCGGCAATTAATGAAGAAATTGATAAACTACGTCTTTCAGCAACGGCTGCATTGGTAGAACGGAAGGACGTGATTGTGATAGCTTCTGTTTCCTGTATTTATGGCTTGGGCAGTCCGGAGGACTATCTTGGTATGATGGTGTCTTTGCGGCCTGGAATGGAGAAAAGCAGAGAAGAAGTACTGCGTGCATTGGTAGATATTCAGTATACAAGAAATGATATGGATTTTCATCGCGGTACATTTCGAGTGCGTGGAGATACGATAGAAATTTTTCCTGCAAACTATGGAGATACAGCGGTTCGTGTGGAATTTTTTGGAGATGAAATAGATAGAATTAGTGAAATTGATGTGTTGACGGGACAGGTAAAATGCCGTCTGGAACATTTTGCAGTATTTCCAGCATCCCATTATGTGGTACCGCAGGAGAAGATTTTGAAGGCTTGTGAGCATATTGAAGCAGAATTGGAAGAACGAATAAGATATTTTAAAGGTGAAGATAAACTTTTAGAGGCACAGCGTATTTCAGAGCGTACGAATTTTGACATAGAGATGTTAAAAGAAACAGGCTTTTGCAGCGGTATTGAAAATTATTCGAGACATTTAGCGGGTTTGCCTGCTGGTGCGACACCACATACTTTGATGGATTATTTTAAAGATGATTATTTGATTATTGTAGATGAGTCGCATATTACCATTCCACAGGTGGGAGGTATGTATGCCGGAGACCAGTCAAGGAAATCTACACTTGTAGATTATGGTTTTCGTCTGCCGTCAGCAAAGGATAACAGACCGCTTAATTTTAGTGAATTTGAAAATAAGATAGACCAGATGCTTTTTGTGTCAGCGACACCGAATGTATATGAAAGGGAACATGAATTGCTTCGTGTAGAGCAGGTTATTCGACCAACTGGTTTATTAGACCCAGAGGTAGATGTTCGTCCTGTGGAGGGACAGATTGATGATTTGATTGGGGAAGTGAATAAGGAAACAAAGAAGGGAAATAAGGTGTTGATTACGACACTGACAAAGAAGATGGCAGAAGATTTAACGGATTATATGAAGGAGCTTGGCATTCGAGTGAAGTATCTGCCTTCTGATATTGATACCTTAGAGCGGGCAGAAATTATTCGTGACCTGCGATTGGGAGTCTTTGATGTGTTAGTTGGAATTAATCTTTTGCGGGAAGGTTTAGATATTCCTGAAATTACACTTGTAGCCATTTTAGATGCCGATAAGGAAGGTTTCCTTCGTTCTGAGACATCCTTAATTCAGACCATTGGACGTGCTGCTAGAAACAGTGAAGGGCATGTGATTATGTATGCAGATAAAATAACGGATTCTATGCAAAAGGCGATAGAGGAAACAAAACGCCGTCGTGAAATTCAGAAAGCATATAATGAAGAACATGGTATTACGCCGACTACCATTAAAAAGGCAGTGCGTGATTTAATCAGTGTTTCTAAGAAGGTGGCAGAAGAAGAACTGAACTTTAAGAAAGACCCGGAGTCTATGAATTGCGAAGAATTAGAAAAATTGATTGCAGAAATTCAAAAGAAGATGAAAAAGGCGGCAGGAGATTTGAATTTCGAGTTGGCCGCGCAGTATCGGGACCAGATGGTACAGTTAAAAACAATGTTACAGGAATTGCAAACATTATAGCTATTTTGAGGTTGCTTTTGAATGATTACGACTTTTGGAAGAATAGAAAGGTTTGGGATAGATGAAAGATTCAAATAATAGAAAATATATTAAAATCAGAGGCGCAAAAGAGCATAATTTAAAAAACATTAATGTCGATATTCCGAGAGAGTCTTTTACGGTATTGACAGGTTTATCGGGTTCGGGAAAGTCTTCTCTTGCATTTGATACCATTTATGCAGAGGGACAAAGGCGGTATATGGAGTCGTTATCTTCCTATGCTCGTATGTTTTTAGGACAGATGGAAAAACCGGATGTGGAAAAAATAGAAGGACTTTCTCCTGCGATTTCCATTGACCAGAAATCTACTAATCGTAATCCCCGTTCTACGGTGGGAACGGTGACAGAGATATACGATTATTTTCGTTTACTATATGCCAGAATTGGAATTCCTCATTGTCCGAAATGTGGGAAGGAAATCAAGAAACAGTCGATAGACCAAATGGTGGATTCTTTATTAGAACTTCCGGAACGGACTCGTATTCAATTATTAGCACCGGTAGTACGAGGCAGAAAGGGGACACATCAAAAACTCTTAGAACAGGCTAAAAAAAGTGGCTATGTGCGTGTGATTGTAGACGGCAGTTTGTATGAATTGACGGAAGAAATTTCTTTGGATAAAAATAAAAAGCACAATATTGAAATTGTAGTAGACCGTTTAGTGATAAAAGAAGGGATTCGGCGAAGATTAACGGATTCGATTGAAAACGTAATGAAGCTTTCGGAAGGACTTATGACGGTAGATATTATTGATGGAGAGCAGCTTCAGTTTTCAGACAGTTTTTCCTGTGCAGATTGTGGAATTAGTATTGATGAGGTGGAGCCGAGAAGTTTTTCTTTTAATAACCCATTTGGAGCTTGTCCGACCTGTTTTGGATTGGGATATAAAATGGAATTTGATGTAGATTTGATGATACCTGACCAGAAACTTTCGATTAATGAGGGGGCAATTCAGGTGATGGGCTGGCAGTCCTGCACGGATAAGAACAGTTTTACTTATGCGATTTTAAAAGCATTAATGGACGAATACCAGTTCGATTTAGATATGCCGTTTCGGGATTATCCGAAAGAAATTCAAAATGTCATTTTACATGGTACAGATGGAAAAATTTTAAAAGTACATTATAAGGGACAACGTGGAGAGGGTGTTTATGATGTGGCATTTGAAGGGCTGATTAAAAATGTACAGCGAAAATATCGTGAAACAGCTTCTGAAATTATGAAGGCAGAATATGAACAGTTTATGCGCATTACACCTTGTGAAACTTGTGGAGGACAGCGTTTGAAAAAGGAATCTTTGGCAGTGACGGTGGGAGAGAAAAATATCTATGAAATAACAAATCAGTCTGTCAAGGATTTAAAAGCATATTTAGAAAAGCTGGAGTTGAGCAAACAGCAGATGTTGATTGGAGAGCAGATTTTAAAAGAAATCCGTGCTCGTGTTGGATTTTTAAATGAAGTGGGATTGGAGTATCTTTCCCTATCTCGTGCAACAGGAACGTTATCAGGCGGGGAAGCACAGCGTATTCGTCTTGCTACGCAGATTGGCTCTGGATTAGTAGGCGTAGCATATATTTTGGATGAGCCGTCAATTGGCCTACATCAAAGGGATAATGATAAATTACTGGGGGCTTTGATGAATCTGCGTGATTTGGGAAATACGCTGATTGTAGTAGAGCATGATGAGGATACCATGCGGGCAGCAGATTATATTGTAGACATTGGACCAGGTGCAGGCTCGCATGGAGGTGAGGTAATTGCCTGTGGAGATGTGGAGGATATTATTGCTTGTGAGGCTTCGATAACAGGGGCTTATTTAAGTGGGAAAATACGGATTCCTATACCTGAGAAAAGAAGAACACCGTCAGGTTTTCTTACGATAAAAGGAGCCAGAGAGAATAATTTAAAAAATATTGATGTACAAGTGCCGCTTGGAGTTGTAACCTGTATTACAGGTGTCTCTGGTTCGGGAAAGAGTTCTTTGACAAATGAAATTTTATATAAACATCTTGCAAGGGAATTAAATCGTGCAAGATGTATTCCGGGCAGACATGATACAATAGAAGGATTAGAGCAGCTTGATAAAGTCATTGATATCGACCAGTCACCAATTGGGCGAACTCCTCGTTCTAATCCTGCAACTTATACAGGTGTCTTTGATATGATTCGTGACTTGTTTGCAGGAACGCCTGATGCAAAAGAGCGGGGATATAAGAAAGGACGTTTCAGTTTTAATGTAAAGGGCGGCAGATGTGAAGCGTGTTCCGGTGACGGTATTATTAAGATTGAAATGCACTTTTTACCGGATGTCTATGTGCCATGTGAAGTGTGCGAAGGAAAACGGTATAATCGGGAAACATTGGAAGTAAAATATAAAGGGAAAAATATTTTTGATGTATTGGATATGACAGTGGAAGAAGCACTGGAGTTCTTTAAAAATGTTCCGACCATCCATCGCAAGATACAGACACTTTATGATGTAGGACTTTCGTATGTGAAACTTGGTCAGCCTTCTACTGAACTTTCGGGCGGTGAAGCACAGCGTGTGAAACTTGCAACGGAATTAAGCCGTAAGAGTACGGGAAAGACAATTTATATTTTAGATGAGCCTACAACAGGTCTGCATTTTGCAGATGTGCATAAATTGACAGAGATATTACACCGTCTTGCTGAAGGTGGAAATACAGTTGTCGTAATTGAACATAACTTAGATGTCATTAAGACGGCAGACTATATTATTGACATGGGACCGGAAGGCGGTAACGGCGGTGGAACGGTCATTGCACATGGAACACCTGAAGAAGTAGCAGAAAATGAGCATTCTTACACGGGTCAATATGTGAAAAAATACCTAAAACAAAAGTAAACTATTAAGAAATTCTTACTTTTTGACGAGAAAGACAGTTTATGGTAAAAAATACTTTCAAAAACCAAAATTTTTGTATATAATGAAACGGAGTAAGCAAAAATATATGTAACTATTCAGTAGTTCTGTGCATTTACTGCACAGAAGCTTTATAAATAAAGCGTGAGAATATGATTCAGGGATGCAAACTTTCTATTGATAGTTCAAATCTCATTGCTGCATAAATTATGCAGCAATTTAAAATAGATTTTTGCATTGTAACTGTGAAGGAACTAAATAGTTACAAAATATGTTTAAAAATGTAGTTTCCTGTAAGTAGCAGGGCGTTCCATAATAAATCATAGACGAAGTGAGAAGTAGGGAAGGAGCAAATTAGGTATGTTGAGTACAGATATTGGAATCGACTTAGGAACAGCGAGTATCTTAGTTTATATTAAAGGAAAAGGCGTAGTATTAAAAGAGCCTTCCGTAGTAGCATTTGACCGTGATACAAATAAAATTAAGGCAATTGGTGAAGAAGCAAGACTGATGCTTGGAAGAACACCTGGGAATATTGTTGCAGTAAGACCTCTCCGTCAAGGGGTTATTTCAGATTATACCGTTACGGAAAAAATGATTAAGTATTTTATTCAGAAAGCATTGGGCAAGAGAAGTTTTAGAAAGCCTCGTATTAGTGTCTGTGTACCAAGCGGTGTAACAGAAGTAGAAAAGAAGGCAGTAGAAGATGTAACTTATCAGGCAGGAGCAAGAGAAGTATCTATTATTGAAGAACCTATTGCAGC
>CAYMHX010000105.1:0-7722 GCA_964390325.1 uncultured Roseburia sp.
TCCCCCGGAGGGTCTATATATGAGGCGAAGTTTTTAATCGCCGAATATATAGATGGTTGTAGCAAAACAAATTTTGTCGCTATGTAAAATTTCGCTAAGTAATTAGGACAGGTAAAGGCTTTATAAAAAAGATATGAGATAGTTCCAATAGATAAACGGATAAGGTAGGATAGAAGTATGGAAAATAAGTTTAAATTTTTTAATTCATTAACAAGAACAGTAGAAACCGTCATTCCACACGAAGAAGGAAAGATTGGTATGTATACCTGTGGACCAACTGTATATCATTTTGCCCATATTGGTAACTTGAGAAGTTATATTATGGAAGACGTATTGGAAAAATCTTTACGTTATGTGGGTTATGATGTAAAACGTGTTATGAATATTACAGATGTAGGACATCTTTCTTCAGATGCAGATACAGGTGAGGATAAGATGTTAAAGGGCGCACAGCGCGAAAATAAGACCGTAATGGAAATTGCAAAATTCTATACAGATGCATTTTTTGCAGACTGTGCAGCATTAAATATTAAGACACCTGATGTTGTAGAACCTGCTACAAACTGTATTACAGAGTTTATTCAGATGATTGAAGGTTTATTGGAAAAAGGTTATGCGTATTTAGCAGGCGGTAATGTATATTTTGATACCTCTAAATTAAGCGAATACTTTGTATTTTCTTCTCAGGCAGAATTAGATACGTTTGTAGGCGTTCGTGATGACGTAGAAGAAGATACCAATAAGAGAAACAAAAATGATTTCGTACTGTGGTTTACAAAATCCAAATTTGAAGACCAGGCATTGAAATGGGAAAGTCCATGGGGCGTGGGTTATCCGGGCTGGCATATCGAATGTTCCTGCATTGGTATCAAGCATTTAGGCGAATATATGGATATCCACTGTGGCGGTGTAGACAATATGTTCCCACATCATACAAATGAAATTGCACAGTCAGAAAGCTATTTAGGACATAAATGGTGTCCATATTGGCTTCATGTACAACACTTAAATGACAGACAGGGCAAAATGAGCAAGTCCAAAGGAGATTTCTTAACCGTATCTCTTTTAAAAGAAAAGGGATATAACCCATTGGTATATCGTATGTTCTGTTTACAGTCACATTATAGAAAACCATTGGAATTTTCTTTTGAGATTTTAGATAATACAGCAGCAGCTTATAATAAATTAGTAAAACGTATTTCAGCATTAAAGACAGATGGAACAGTAGACGAAGCCGTATATGCTGAATTTAAAAATAAATTTGAAGATGCAGTCAGCAATGATATGAATACTTCTATGGCACTTACGGTTTTATATGATTTATTAAAAGCAGATACAAATGATGCAACAAAACGTGCTTTGATTGAAGATTTTGATAAGGTACTTTCCTTAGATTTAACAAAAGCACCACAAGAAGAAGCAAAGCCGGAGGTAGATGCAGAATTAGAGGCTTATGTATTGGCAAAAATCGAAGAACGTAAAGCAGCAAAGAAAGCAAAGGATTTTGCAACAGCAGATGCAATTCGAGAAGAATTATTAGCAAAAGGCGTAGTAATTAAGGATACCCGAGAAGGCGTAGTATGGCATGTACAGGCCTAATAATTAGGAGAAAAGATTGATAGAAAAAGGAATTAATTCTTATTTAAAGGAACAATTTGAAATTGCAGAGGTAGATATTAGAACTTATTCCCCGTTGACATTAGCTTATATCGGAGACGGTATTTATGATTTAATCATTCGTTCTCTTGTAGTAGGGAAAGGTAATACGAAGGCTTCAGACCTTCATAAACGTACCAGCCAAATTGTGAAAGCAAAAACACAGGCTGAAATGATAGAAGTATTACTTCCTATGCTCACAGACGAAGAAAAAGATATTTACCGTAGAGGAAGAAATGCCAAGTCACCAACAATGGCAAAAAATGCTACGATGTCCGATTATCGAAAAGCAACAGGATTTGAGGCGTTGATGGGATATTTATATTTAAAAAATGAAGTTCCCCGTATTGTAGAATTGGTAAAATATGGAATTGAAACTATGAATCTGCAATTATAAAAAAATGTTCAGAAATGAGGAATAAAATGGGATACGAAGAATTAAAAATAGAAGGCAGAAATGCTGTATTAGAAGCATTTCGTTCGGGAAAAACCATTGATAAGCTGTTTATTTTGGACGGTTGTCAGGATGGACCTGTGCGTACCATTGTCAGAGAAGCAAAAAAGCATGATACTATTATTCACTTTGTAGAAAAAGAACGATTAGACCAGCTTTCAGAAACAAAAAAACATCAGGGTGTCATTGCAATGGCAGCAGCTTATACCTATGCTGAGGTCGAGGATATTTTAAAGAAAGCCGAAGAAAAGGGCGAGCCACCGTTTATTTTTTTATTGGATAATATCGAAGACCCACATAATTTAGGTGCGATTATCCGTACAGCAAATTTAGCAGGCGCGCATGGTGTGATTATTCCAAAACGCAGAGCAGTAGGTTTAACAGCAACCGTTGCGAAAACCTCTGCGGGAGCGATCAACTATACTCCGGTTGCAAAGGTTACAAATCTTTCAGCAACAATTAAGGAATTAAAAGAAAAAGGTATTTGGTTTGTCTGTGCCGATATGGGTGGTACACAGATGTATCAATTGGATTTAAAAGGTCCAATTGGACTTGTAATTGGAAATGAAGGAGAAGGAGTCAGCAAATTGGTTCGTGAGAACTGTGATTTTATTGCTTCGATTCCAATGAAGGGCGATATTGACTCTTTGAATGCATCTGTGGCAGCAGGTGTTATGGCGTATGAAATTGTAAGACAGAGATTATCTTAGAAACAAAAAAACAAGGAGAGAGCTGTTTACAGCTCTCTGTTTTTTAAGGAAAGGATGTAATTATTCAGAGTAGGTCAAAACATTTGCTGTTTTGACCGTAAGAAAGTGATTCAAGAGTGCAAAAATCCCATTGTAGCACAATTCTGTAAAATTGTGCTACAAATTGTGCAGCAATTTTTAATGGATTTTTGCATCGTAACTATGAAGGCACTGAATAGTTACGAAAGGATTTTGAAAATGTATCAGAATCAAAAGGATGAGAAGTTAATCCAACAGATTCATTTGGGGGATGAACAGATTATTGATTATATTTTGAACAAATATAAGCCTTTGGTGCGTAAAAAGGCCAATACGATGTACTTAATTGGCGGTGAAACAGAGGATTTGATACAGGAGGGCATGATAGGGCTGTTTAAGGCCATTCGGGATTATAACGAAGAAAAAGAAAGTTCCTTTTATCATTTTGCTGAATTGTGTATTAATCGTCAGATTTATACGGTAGTAGAGGCATATAACCGAAAAAAACACGCTCCATTGAATACTTATGTTTCTTTATATTCAGGCACAAATGAAGATGGTGTGGTATTAGCAGATGCTCTTACCACAGGAACAGCAGAAAATCCTGAAGAAATAATGATTGAGCAGGAGAATGTGGCCTTATTTTTAGAAAAATTAAAAGAACGGTTGAGTAAAATGGAAGGTCAGGTATTAGATTATTATCTTTCGGGGCTGAATTATCAGCAGATTGCAGAAGAAATGGGAAAAACACCAAAATCCATCGATAACGCTTTACAGCGTATTAAAGTTAAAGTGAAAGAATATATGCAAAATGCACAAAAAAAGAAGTGAAAAATTGTTAAGTTTGTGAACACTTTCTGAGTGGGATGTGATATTATACTTTTTGTAAAAACCCCCCAATACATTATATATAGTTTTTACTATACCCCATAGTAAAAATACCTTCTCCTAAAAAGGCAGCAGAACGAAAAGCTGTCTTTTTTATTTTATATGAAAACGAAAAGTGCTGTTCTGAAAATGTGTTTTCAGGGTAGCACTTTTTAGTTGTTATGTAACTGTTCAGAGCAGGTCAAAACATTTACTGTTTTGACCAAAAGAACATGATTCAAGAGTGCAAAAATTCTATTGCGAAGCAATTTTTAATGAATTTTTGCATCATAATTATGAAGGTACTGAATAATTACGTTGTTATTTTAATTTTTTTATCATCATGTCCGGATTTGAGGCATTTGCTAAGGCTGTTTTTTTATAAATCAGTCCTTTTTGGAACAGATCTAAAATACTTGCATCCATAGCAATCATATTTTCATTAGAAGATGCATAAATCATACCGTCAATTTGGTGTGTTTTTCCTTCACGGATAAGGTTTCTTATGGCAGGTGTTACAATCATAATTTCAAAAGCAGGAACCATATTTCCATCAATGGTTGGAAGCAGACGTTGTGAAATAACAGCCTGTAAAACCGTTGCCAACTGTACTGCTACCTGATGCTGCTGTGTTGGAGGGAAGGAATCAATAATACGGTCAATGGTATTTGCTGCACCGATTGTATGTAGGGTGGATAATACCAAATGTCCGGTTTCGGCTGCCATCATTGCAGTATTAATCGTTTCATAATCTCTCATTTCTCCAAGTAAAATGACATCAGGGCTTTGCCGTAAGGCAGAACGTAAGGCGGTCAGGTAATTTTCTGTATCCGTACTGATTTCACGCTGACTTACGATACTTTTTTTATGACTGTGAAGAAATTCCAGTGGGTCTTCTAAGGTAATAATATGAGCTTCCCGTTCTGTATTAATTTTATCTACTAAGCAGGCTAATGTTGTAGATTTTCCTCCTCCTGAAGGACCTGTTACTAATACCATACCATTGTGAATATCAGCAAGATTCATAACTGTTTCAGGGATGGATAAATCATCTGGAAGTGGCAGGGCAAAAGAGATAATACGGATAACAGCAGAATAAGAACCACGCTGTTTATAAGCACTGACACGAAATCTGGATACACCCGGCAGAGCAAAGGAAAAATCATCATCGCCTGTTTTTTCAAAATGAGAAATATCACGATTTCCTGCTAATTGATAGATATCCATAATGAATTGTCGGCACATATCAGGCATAATACGTTCTTCGTTTAAGGTTCGCATAGAACCATTTATTTTGTAGGTAAGAGGCCGTCCTGCTACAATAAAAATATCAGAAGCCTGTTCCATTGTAATTTTTGCTAAAATATCTCTTGTTGTATTCATAAGAAAGAATCCTTTCGTGTTTTATTGTGTTACAGACACAGTCTGCCAGCCAATGATTGTCAGAAAACATTCATTTTCAGATTGTGGATAATTTACTTTTAAAGCAATAGATAAATGTTGGTTTTCTGAAATAGGAACGATATATGAGATTATAACATAATTTTGAACAGTTTCTATCTTAATATCTTGTAATTTTTCAAAAATATTAGTGTTAAAATTC
Source organism: uncultured Roseburia sp. (assembly GCA_964390325.1). Lineage (GTDB taxonomy): Bacteria > Bacillota > Clostridia > Lachnospirales > Lachnospiraceae > Roseburia. The sequence goes on from CAYMHX010000105.1 coordinate 5,309, forward strand.
ATAGTTTTTATTTGCTGATAAAAAACTTCAGCGGAAATACCGGATTGATAAAGAATATCAAGCTGTTCTTCTATGTGTATACACATTTCTTTTGCAAGTACATCGGCTTCATAATAAGCAGTGGTTTCTTTTGCATAGTGATTGCTTAGGGTATAGTCTGCATGTGCGGCAGATAAAGTAAGTACAGCAAAGGTAAAAAAGAAAATAGTGATTAAAACCAGTACAACAGAGGAAAAACCAATTGGAAAGAAAGAAATTGTATTTTTTTTCATGATGTCAATCCCTCTTTTCTTTCATTTGGTGTCTGTGGTACGTAGGAAGAAAACGTAAAAGAATAGATTTCTTCTGTACTTCCTTTTTGAAAAAAGGAAATTTTTGCTGTGTGATTGAAGTTTTCATATTCTAAAACAGCACGATAGGAGCTGTCAATTTCATTGCATGGAACATAATTTTTATCAAAATAAAATAATATGGTTGAGTCCAATTCAATTGCGTTAGGGAAAAACGATAAAACCATTTCTTTTCCATTTTGTTCACTTTGATATATTTCAGCGATAGAAGCACAGGTGGTTACGGCATGATGAAGTGTTTGTGCCTTTTGTGAGAGGGTATGAGCCTTAAAAAATAATTGTACACAAATGGTAGCAACTATGGCAAAGAAAAGGATGTTTAACATAATTTCCAGTAAAAAAATACTGGATTTGACAGGTCTGTATTTATTCATAAAAAATCCCTTCCTAATGATTTTAATCCGTATTTTGAGAAAGATAAATCGAACATGGATTGCCCGAACTGTCTGTTAAGGTAAAACAATATAAATTTCTTCCGAAAGTTTCAATTTTTAAGTCCTCTATTGTTGCAATGGATTTTCCTGAGTCGGGAGAAAATTCAGTAGCTTCTTGTTGTGTCAACTCTCTTAAACAGCCATCATAGCTATAAATATAAGTAATGACACCTGATTCGTCTGATGGAGAAAGTACAATGCTTGAAATACCATCTAATTCTGAAAATGAAATAGAGTGGGAGGTATCGTATTCTTGAAGTTTTTCCTTCAGATAAGCTGAGGCGGTATATAGTTCTTTGTTTTTCCACATAAGTGTAGATATATTACGATATTGATTTGCACCTATAAATACCAATAGACAGGAAGTTGTACAAAAGAGTACAAATAAACCAAAAATAAATATACGGTCTAAGGTATGGGAAGAAGTTCGTACAAGTTTTATCATAGAGCCTCCTTTGTTATCCGATATTCATCATAATACCCATAATAGGCAGAAGGAAACACAATAAAATGAATCCAATGATAATCGAAAGAAAAATAACAAGAGCGGGTTCTAAGCGTGAGACAATGTGATTTAGTTCGTAGTCAATACGGTCTTCATATTCTTTAACAATACGGTTCATGACCTGCTCTAAAGAACCTGTGCGGAAGCCTACATTTAATAAAGCAGCATAAGTTCTGTTAAATATTTTTGAGGCAAGAATGGCATCGGAAAAACTGAAACCGTCATCTACAAGTTTTTTACATTTTTGAATACGAGCCTTCATATAGGGATTACCTGACAAACGTTCTGCAAGTTCTAAGCCTTCAGATGTATCAAGTCCACTGCTAATAGCCATAGACACACAGTTAGCAAAACGGCTGGATGCTGCATTCATAGCGAGATTTTGTCTCTGTATAAATTTTTGAAAAGAGTTTGTTTTAGTATAGAAAAGTCCTCCTGCCAGAAGAAAAATAAGGAGTAGAAAAAGAATTGGCATACAGGACGATAAAATTTTAGAAAACTGCATCATAAAAAATGGAAATCCAGTCAAATTATTTCCTAATGTCAGATACATTTGATGAAATACAGGAAGAATTTCTGTTCCCAATAAGAAAATGGAAATGAGAATAATCCCTGTCATAACAAGTGGATATAGAATGGCACTTTTAAAGCTATTGCGAATTGCTTCTTCTCTTTCGTAATAAACGGTGAGACTGCAAAGAATATCTTCAAGCTTACCGGAAGTCTCACCAAGCTCCACCATATCTAAGACATATTGAGGAAAGACTCCTGAGGCAGCAAGTGCATCATGAAAAGAACTTCCTGCTTCTAAGGGTTCATAGATTTTTTGTAAAATATCTTTTGTTGGTTTATCAGGGGCATCAGATAATAAAATAGAGATACCTTCATAAGCTGGTATACCCGCAGAAATAATCATAGCTGTTTGTTCACAAAAAATTGCAATTTCTAAATTGCCAAGGAGGGATTGGGTTTTCATAAGTAAAATCCTTTCTTAAAACAAATATCGAAATATAAGTATTATTAGTATACTTGAAAATGAAGGAAAAGAAAAGTAAGAAATGCAATTGTTATAAATTTATCAAAGAAAGAAAAAGCTTGAAATATCAAAGCTTTTATGTTATTATC
>CAYMHX010000106.1:0-7527 GCA_964390325.1 uncultured Roseburia sp.
GTCACTTCGTGACCGCGTGTGGCGCAGGCGTGATTTTCAATCACCGCCTATATAGCTCATAAAAAATTCTTTTTCAAATCTATCCTTCTATAAAAGTGAAAAGATTGCACAAATTCGTCTGTATACAACGAACATTTCTATTTAAAAACAAGGAAATGTTTTTGTATGGCAAACAAAATTTTGATATTTTTGTGCAATTTTTACTCTTTGATTTAAAAGACTTTGTTTTTACTTTCAAATTGCCAAAATGTAAATAGAAACGGAAGAAGAACCTCACAGTATTTTTATTTAGTGAACAAAATATCCATTGATTTGTTATTTTTTTATAATAATGAGCGATTTAGAAGTTTTAGAATTTGGTGAAAAATTCTTGTGAATACTAAGGAAATACGAAAAAAAGTCGATAAATACAATAAGGACTTATGTAACTGTAAATACATAAGTTATGGCAAATATATTAGTGGAAGGAGATGCCTAGTATGCGTATCGATGCTTATAATCAGATTACAAAGCTTTACAAGACAAACAAAGCAGGAAAGGTGGTAAACGTATCAAGCGTGGCTGCTGCTCGTGATGAAGTTCAGATTTCATCCGCAGGACGTGACTACCAAATCGCAAAGCAGGCAGTGCAGGAGGCTTCCGATATCAGAATGGATAAAGTAGCAGAGTTAAAGGAAAAAGTAAATGCTGGAAACTATCATGTGGATAACGGAGATTTTGCAAGCAAATTATTAGCAAAATATAATGCAAGATAAAAGTGAGGAAGAACTTTGGCTAGTTTAATGGAAGACCTTTTGGATGTCTTAGAAAAAGAAGAACAACAGTATCAGGAATTGATTACATTAGGACAACAGAAAAAACGTGCAGTGATAAAGGCCGATATTAAGGCTTTAGAACAGGTGACTGCAGACGAAGGCGAGGCTGCAAGTGTTTTGCAGAATCTTGCCAAGAAAAGAAACAGAGTATTGAATGATATGGCTACGGTTTTAGGAAAAGAATCGCAGGAAATGACAATTACAAAAATGATTGCTTATCTGGAGGGTCAGCCAAAGGAACAGCAGAAGTTGACAGAAATAAAAGAAAAGCTGCTTGCAGCAGGTAAGCAGATGGTAACCGTCAATCAACAGAATGAAGTTTTGCTAAAACAGGCAATGGAAATGGTGGAGTTTGATTTGACATTATTAAGAAGTATGCGTCAGGCTCCGGAAACAGCCAATTATAACAGACGGGCTTATAATACGGGTGATTTATTAGGAAGCAGTGGATTTGATGCAAAACAGTAAATAAAGGCAGAGGGAATTTATCATGGCAAATGGATTTGGAAGCTTGTTTGTCGGTGCATCCGGCTTACGAAGTGCGCAAAATGCGCTAAATACAACAGCAAATAACCTTTCAAATGTAAATACCACAGGTTATGTACGCCAACAGGTTTTACATACAGACAGACATTATAATACATTTGATACTAGTGCATCGATTAGTTATCAACAGTTAGGTCTTGGAGTTGAGATTGGTGATGTAGTACATGCAAGAGATATCTTTTTGGATAAATCTTATCGAACAGAATCGGGCAGACAGGCATTTTATGCAGCAACAGCGGATGCATTAGATGAAGTACAGACTTTTTATCAAGAGTTAGAAGGAGAAGCATTTCAGGATTCTTTAGCAGACTTTTGGACCTCTTTTCAAGAATTTGCAAAGTCTCCGAGTGATTCTGTAAATCAAAACTTAGTTGTACAGAAAGCAAGTCTTTTTGTTTCAAGAGCAGTTGGTGTATACAGTGGATTGATCGATTATCAGCAGAATATTAATAAACAGATTTCTGATGACATTGACCGTATTAATGAATTGGGAAATAAGATTTTTGAATTAAATAATACAATTAAGAAAATCGAAGCAGGAAACTTAGAAACAGCCATGTCACTTCGTGATGAACGTGATAATTGTTTGGATGAACTGGCTGCATTGGCAGATATTGCTTATAAAGAGGATTCAGAAGGTGTAGTAAAAGTAACATTAGAAGGTATAGTTTTTGTAAATGAAGCTCAGGTTTTTGAAATGAGTAAGCTGGTAAATGAAGTAAATGGATTTGTGACACCATATTGGGAGTTTACTTCTACACCATCTACCGGTTACTATGACGAAGTATTTTCTTATACGCAGGAGACTTCTACAGAGCTTGGAACAGATATTGGTGAGTTGAGGGCATTATTACAGGCACGCGGCGATAGAATGGCAAATTATACCGATATTGAGGGCTTAACTCCGGATGAATATAATAATTCTACCAGAACAGAAATTGCAACAGGAATGTCTGTTATGATGCAGTATCAGGCACAGCTTGATCAGTTATTTCATGGAATCATAACAGCAATTAACGATACCTACTGTCCAAATATTGAGGCTTATAATCTTTTTGATTTTTCTTCTTCTCCAACAGGAGTTCTTGCAATTGCAGATAAAGATGGCAATACTTATCAAATTACAGAAGATACCTTATTTTTGGATGCAGAAAATGCATCGCTTGGTGCAGATGGTAAGCTGCCACCACAGGAATTATTTGTACGAATTGGAACAGAACGTTATACAGAAATAGAAATGGCAGATGGTACAAAGTATTATATGTATAATGAAGAAGACCCGAATGATACGACCTTACAGTATACTATCATAAGTGTAAGTGTAAATCAGAAATTAAAAGAACAGGAAACATTGATGCCTCACTTGAAACAGGATGGTCAGGTGAATTATGGATTGGCAGAAGAATTAGCGGCATTATGGGATAAAGAAGTATTGACATTAGACCCAAATGATACCAATAAGCTGAGCTATTTGAATTATTACTCCGGTATGATAGGCTCTATGGGAACATTGGGTTCTGTATATCAGGCAACAGCGGCGGGATTAGCAGATACCGTAGAATCCGTTTCTAATCAAAGGCAATGGGTAATGGGTGTATCTTCAGACGAAGAACTTACAAAAATGATTAAATATCAAAATGCGTATAATGCATCCAGCCGTTTTATCAATGTAATTAATGAAATGATAGAGCATCTGGTAACTCAGCTTGGATGATAAATAGAAGAAATGTAATTATGAGGGACTGAGTAATTATGAAGAAAGATAGTAGGAGGGGATTGATATGCCATCACAATTTTTTGGATTAACCATAGCATATTCTGGTTTAAATGCCTATCAGGCAGCTTTAAATACAACAGCAAATAATATTTCAAATGTAAAGACAGAAGGTTATAGCCGACAGACTACAAATATGATGGCTGCATCAGGACTTCGTGTGAATGCAAAGTATGGATGTGCAGGTGCAGGTGTAGTAGTAAATGATGTAAAGCAAATTCGTAATGAATATTATGATGTAAAATATTGGGAAAACCAGAGTGCGCTTGGTTTATATCAAACGAAATTAAATTATAGTTATCAGATTGAAAATTATTTTATGGACGATGATAGTATCAATGGTTTTTCTACGATTTTAAATGAGATGTTTAATTCGTTAGAAACATTGAAAAACGGTGCAGGAGATATTAATAACCGTCAACAGTTCATTGGTCAGGCTCAGAATTTTACTTCTTATTTTAATGCAATGGCAAATGGTCTGACAGAAATTCAGGATACTGTAAATGAAGAAATTAAATCAACTGTAGCAAATATTAATTCCATTGCAGAAAAAATTTGTGTTTTGAATAAACAGATTAATGTTATCGAACTTCAGGGCGGATATGCAAATGAATTGCGTGACCAGAGAGCATTGTTAGTAGATGAATTGTCTATGATAGTTCCGACAGAAGTAAAAGAAACACCTATGACGAATGCAAATTATCCTGATATGCAATTAGGCGGTAATCATTATGTTGTAAAAATCAATGACCAGACATTAGTAGATACTTATAGTTATACTACATTGGAATGTGTAGCAAGAGAAAATCCAATTAACCAGTCAGACAGTGAAGGTTTGTATGATATTATTTGGAGTCAAACCGGAAATAAATTTAACTCAGGGGAAAATCCTATCTCTGGTACATTAAAAGGTCTTTTAGAGGTAAGAGATGGTAATAATGCAGAGTATTTTAATGGAACTATTACATCTGCAAGTACCAGTAAGATTACACTTTCAGGAAATCTTTCTATTACAAAAGTAGAAGCAATGACAATGCCGCATGAAGGGATACTTACGATAGAAGGAACAAATTATAAATACACTGATTTTGAATTTTCGACCAATGATAAAGGTGAGATAGTAAGTTATACATTTACACTTGACCCGAATGATACAATTAATCCAAATAAAATAGCTAGAATGGAAGGTCAGACAGCACAGATTGGTCAGCCTGTTGATGCAATGGGCATCCCATATTATATGGCACAGATGAATGAATTTTTGCGTGTATTTTCACAAGAATTTAATGATATTATGCGCGGCTGGGATGAAGTAGATGAAAATGGTAATTATATTGGGGCAGAAAATTTATATGGAGATAAGATAGATTATTCGTTTATTACAGCTATCAATTCGTTTAACTCACAAGATATGAATTTTTCAAATATAGAAGCAAATCAAACTTATTCGGCAAAACAGGAAGGATATTTCAGATTGACTTGTGGAAATGTTTCAATTGATAGAAATTGTATAAAGGATTCTAATTTAATTGCAACAACAAAAGAGATTGATGGCGGCTGGGATGAAGTAGATGAAAATGGTAATTATATTGGGGCAGAAAATTTATATGGAGATAAGATAGATTATTCGTTTATTACAGCTATCAATTCGTTTAACTCACAAGATATGAATTTTTCAAATATAGAAGCAAATCAAACTTATTCGGCAAAACAGGAAGGATATTTCAGATTGACTTGTGGAAATGTTTCAATTGATAGAAATTGTATAAAGGATTCTAATTTAATTGCAACAACAAAAGAGATTGATGGCGGCGTAGACCAATATGAGATTGTAGAGAAATTATTGACATTGAAATCAGATGTGATTATCTACCGTGGCGGTGGTGCAGATGATTTCTTACAGTGTATTATTGAAGATATTTCCGTAGATACAGAAGAAGCAAAGATTTTTTCTACAAATTATGCGAATGTAGCTTCTGCAATCGACAACCAAAGACAGTCTATTTCCGGTGTAGATGAAGATGAAGAAGCATTGGATTTGGTGAAATTCCAGAATGCATATAATCTTTCTTCCAAAATGGTTTCTGTTTTAGTAGAAATTTATGACCAGTTGATTTTAAATACTGGTGTATAATGTGAAAAATAAATTTTTTACACACGAATTTATTCGTGTTGTAAATATTGTACCGTTTGTAGGTAAATATGTTAAAAAATTAACACATGGAAAGGCATGGTTATTAAAATGAGAGTTACAAATAATATGATGTTAAAGACTACGATGTCTAACATTAATGGAAATAAACAAAATGTAAATACATTAAACAATCAGATGACTTCCCAGAAGAAGATTTCCAGACCTTCGGATGACCCTGTTATTGCAATTCGTTCTTTACGTTTTCGCAGCAGTTTGAGTGAAATTAATCAGTATTACGAAAAAAATATTCCAGATGCAGAGTCTTGGCTGGATGTAACAGAAACTGCATTAACAAATATGGAGAATATTTTGTCTGATATTCGTACACAGTGTATCTATGCTGCAACGGGCACATTAACCGTAGATGACAGAGATGCGATTTTAAAGAGTCTGACACAGTTAAGAGACCAGTTATACGCAGAAGGAAATACGGATTATGCCGGACGTACCGTATTTACAGGATATCGTACAAACAGCAAGCTTACCTTTGATACAGATGAAAATAATACTTCTTATGATATTACACAGACATTTGATAAGTTAAATATTGAGAAAGAACATCGTTATTATAAGGGAGAAGCGGTTGTTCCATCAACGGAAGATTTAGCAGCAGATTCTGACGCAAAGCCAACCGAATTAGAGCGTACAGAATGTGACCGTATTCGTTTTGCTTATGATGATATTACGTTAAATGTTACAACGAATGACCAGAATATTGTTCAGGAAGATAGCCAAGGAAATATTCCAATAAAGTATAAAGATGCGGCAGGCAATGAATATAATTTAAACGAGATGACAGTAGGAAGTGGTCAGAATGCTAAGACTGTTGTGGTAAAAAAATTTGAAACCATTGATGATTGGAAAGAATCTGTAACTGGAGATTTTGCAAATGCAGTAGAAGAAAATGAAGTAGTAATCATTGAAAATACAGGTGAAATGCTTCTTGGAAAAGGTGTTTCGGAAGCGATAGAAGGAAATGGTTACAAATTATCGATAGATTATTCTAAAAAAGGATTTGCAAAAGGAGAGCTTCGTCCGGAATTTTATTTTAATTGTACGGATACCACTTCTACTAATGCAAACGAACATATTACTTATGAAAAGTTTGATGCAAATGGAAATGAAATTAGACAGGATATTAATTATACCATAGCACATAATCAGACATTGACAGTAAATACAACTGCATCAGATGTATTTAATGAAGCAGCGGGTCGTGATGTAGATGAAATGATGGATGCTGTACAGTATGCAATACAGGCTCATGATAAAATAGACAAAATAGAAAAATTGATGACTTTAGAAGAATACTCCAGTGTTGAAAAACAAGAAGAATTGCAAGGCTGGTTAGAAGCAGCAGAAAAAGAAGCAGATTATGCAGATGATAATTTAAAGAAATTATTTAATACCTATATTGGTAAGTTTGATTCTTATTTAACAGATGTAAACCTTGCACTTACGACAGTCGGAAGTAAGGGAGAACAGTTAGAATTAACAGAAACACGTATGTCAAATCAGCAGTTGGCAATTGGAGAATTAAAATCTTCCAATGAAGATAAAGAACTTTCTGATATTATTATCGAATATACCTCTGCTTATACGGCATATGAAGCATCTTTACAGGCTGCAAGCAAGATTAACAAAAATACCTTATTGAATTATATTTAAGATAATGAAATAGACTGTCGGAGACAGCTAAAAAACCAGGAGGAATGATTATGCAGGCAAATACAAGATTATTTGGAACAATTGATATTCCGGATGATAAAATTATTGTTTTAGAAAATGGTATGATTGGATTTCCGGAAATGTGCAGATTTGCATTGATTTTTGATGCAGAAAAAGGAAGTGGAGGCAAGATTAAATGGCTGCAGTCTATGGATGAGCCGGAGGTTGCCTTTCCAGTCATAGACCCGACTTTTATTAAAGAAGATTATAGACCTATGATTAATACGGAAATTTTAAAACCTTTAGGAGAATTAACCGAAGAAAATACCTTTGTTTTATCTACAGTCACTGTTCCAAAAGAACTTGAAAAAATGTCTATTAATTTGAAAGCACCGATTATTATTAATTCGGAAACAAATAAGGGCGTTCAGATTATTGTAGAAGATGATATGCCTGTCAAATATATGATATATGGCCTGTTAAAAAGCAGAAAAGAAAAGGCAGGTGAATAGGCATGCTGGCATTAACAA
>CAYMHX010000107.1:0-7483 GCA_964390325.1 uncultured Roseburia sp.
TTCGTGACCGCGTGTGGCGCAGGCGTGATTTTCAATCACCGCCTATATATTTTAGAAAAACAGTATCATTTTCTATTGTATCAATATTTGCTCTGACTTTCTTTTTAATATAACTGTCACACCAAATGCGAATACACAAATCCCCGAAACCAATGCTCCAATTTTAATTCCCGGTGTTTCATAGGAAAGACGAATTTCATGTTCCCCTTCCTCTAAATAAACTGCCATATAAGCTTTTGCAAAGGTTTCTATTTCTGTTTCTTTTCCATCCACATACAAAGTCCACCCTGCTTCATTTGCAATCGACAAAATAAAATAACCTGCCTCCGTTACTTCTATCCTTCCTTCGATTTCTGTTATTTCATTCTTCGTAAGCTCCATTGTCTGCTTATTTAAGGTTTCATACGCTTGCAAAAAAGCTTCCATATTCACATAATATGCCTGTGTTTCCAAAGCTTCATTTTCGTTATTTTTTATCCGAATGATATCACCCACATCTGCATAACCTAAATCTAAGAAATAATTATGGGAAGTCTTTGCATAACTTTTAGAACGTCCATCACTCGATTCCATTGTCAAACTGTCAAACGAAATTTTATTTCTCGAAAGGAAATAATAGCCCTCTTTTCTGACTTCCAGTGTTGTTACACCTTCTTCGTCCTTTGTATCAACAGGAATTAGTAATGTTCCCTCTGCCCCAAGCATCTTTGCCAATTCATTGACATTTGTCACATCTCCTTTATCTTCTATCAGCCAGTTTGTCATTACTTCTTCTGGTATCATATAGCCCAAAGGCAGAGCATATTGATTTTCATATAAATATACATTTCTGCTGCCCGCCACAAATTCCCAAAACGGACTTTCTTCTTTTTCACTATCTGCAATCATATATTTCATAGATAACATGGATGAAATGAGCGGTGTCGCCCCATTATAACAATAAAAATTCTTTCCACCTTCCATTCCTACATTTTGAAACATCCGACTGACTTCAATATTCATCAAAGACGAAAATTGTGTCGCTGATGGAAAACTATAAAAGGCAGAATCATTTTTTGTCCTTCGTTCCATCTGTTCCACTCGATAAAAAGATGCTCCTGTCTCATTTTCCAATCGTTCCTGTTCTTTGGCATAATCCAATACAATCTGATAATCCTGATACTCCTGTAAATAAGAAGTACGGCTTGTCGTTCCAAACCCTTCCGTATCAAAATGTACTGTAAGTTCTGTCAAAAGAAATAATAAGAAAAAACTCTGCATAAATTTTTTGACACTTTTATTTCCTAAAAGCATTAGCACAAACATCATTGTATAACAAAGCAGAAAAATCGCTGTAATATCAAACTGATTAAACCCTGTGCCTAAAAATGTCATTCCCTCTGCTTTCGCTGTAAATCCTGCATTTTCTGCCAAATCTGTTCCACTATATGCTTTAAAACAAGCATACAACAATACAAAATCTAAGCCCAAAGCAACCGCCACTTGCCAAACTTTTGTATACATCCGGTAAACATACGCTTCATAACAAAGTAATAATACTAAAAAGATATAAAGAAACGCCTGTCTTGCAGGTAATGAGTCCGGTGCATCCAGTCCATGCCAGATAAACTCTAACATATTATTTGTAAAACTAAGGTAAAGCAATCCAACAAAAAGAAGTCTTTTTACCTTTTTCTTCCAATCAATTTCTTTGTTTAATACATACAATATCAAAAATAAAAACACAAACGTCCCACAATATAAATTCGGCCAATGTGGCACTTCGGTCGTATTACTTTCTGCCAAAAGCAAATGTCTGCTTGCCTGTGCCATGAGATTAAAATACCATTTCATAGTTTCCGGAAATTTAATGCTTCCCGAACCACTTCCACTTAAAATAATAGCTTCCGGTATAATCAAAATTGCTCCAGTCCCACCTGCTAAAAGAGAATACCATGCAAACTGAAACATCGATTTTATTTTATTTTCCTTCTGCTCTAACCAAAGAATAGCAAAATACAAGACCAAAAAGAGGCAAATCATAATGGAAATATAATAATTGGATAAAATCGAAACTGCCAAAGACACATAATATAGCCTTCCATCGCCCTCATTTAGCAAACGCTCCAATCCTGCAATAATCAGCGGAAGTAACACAATACAGTCCATCCACATAATATTCCACGAATAAGCGGCCACATATCCCGACAACGCATAAGCGGCTGCAAAAACACTCAATGCATAATCATTTACCTTGTAATGGCATTTTAAATAATATCCAAATGTAAGTCCACTAAGTCCCACTCTAAGCAACGTTATAATTGTAATAAAATCCAATACCGCTTTTTCAGGACAAAGCAATAAGAACCAATTTAACGGACTCGCCAAATAATAGGCATACAGTGAAATAAAATCTGCTCCAAGTCCAATGTCAAATGAATACAAAAGACTTTCTCCACTTTGCAATTTTTCTCGAAATTCCGATAAAAATGGTGCATACTGATGATACATATCTACTTTTAAAAGGCTTCTGTCACCAAATGGATATACTCCATGGTCAATACACACAATCAATCCAATAAAAAACGGTATGAAAAAAGCTGTAAAAAGCGGCATTTTCTCTTTAAAACTTTCACTTTGCAATTTCTTTTTTATTATTGATAAAATTTTCACAGTCTGTTGCATAGTTCCTCTCATTCATCAAACAAATAATAATACTGAATACTCTGATAAAGCCGTAAGCCCGTCTTTTCCTCTTGCCAATTACTTACACTTCCATCTGCCTTTTGTACCTGCATTGCTGAAATTATAGGATATGTTTCTTCTAATTCCAACAAATAATTCTGATAAGCAAAAGTTTCTATTCCCGCTGTCTTCAAAATTCTTCCTCCAAGATAGTTTAAGCTGGTATCTTCATTGACTGCCTCCTCAATATCAAAATTCGCCCAAATCAGATACGGTACTTCATATCTGGTCAGAAGTTCTTCATTTGTTAAATTCTTAACATTTTTCCCATTTAATTTTAATAACGGTCCTGCCACTGCATCATTTGGCTGATGGTCTCCGAAAAAGACTATCATCGTATCTTCCTCTACTGCTGAAAAATAAGACACTAAACGCTCTAATTGGGCATCTGATACCTTTAAGAGTGATAAATACTGTTCTACTGACAAATTTTCCAATCCCTCCACAAAAATATCAGGCGTAAAATCTGCAAATTCTTCTGTATAACCACCGTGATTTTGCATTGTTACATTAAATAAAAATAATGGCGTTCCTTCTTCTTTTTCCTCATATACCTGTATCATTTTATCTACACAGGCTGCATCCGAAATATAACTGCGAATTTTTTCTCTACGGTCATATTCGTTAATAAAAATACTGCGTTCAAATCCCAATAACGGATAAATCGTATCTCTATCCCATCCTGATGCGTTATACGGATGTGTCGCAACAGTAGTATATCCCAATTCCTTCAAATACAACGGTATCGCTGGAATTTCATTTTGTAAATATTGTTGGTACGGGATACTTCCTTGAGGCAAAAATGCCATTGTATTTCCTGTTAAAAATTCAAACTCCGAATTTGCCGTATTTCCACCACATACAGACACTTGCAGATTTCCTGTAATCGTATTTTCTGCCCCATCCTGTAAACTGTGAAAAAACGGCATATAATCTTGATTGGTCGAAAACTCTGCTACCGAAGCCATATCCGAAAATGCTTCATTCATTATCACTATAATATTCGGCAATTGCTCTTTTTGAACCATTTCCCCATTTTCTATTACACTATCTGTTTTATTTTCCGAAAAACCTTCGCTTTCCTCTGCTTTCTTACTTGTTTGATATGAAGCAAGCAAATGTTCCACTTCTTCTCTATCATATCCTTCCGGCTGCTCAATCGACATATAAGCAAGATTCATGGTAAAAGTCACCGCTATTCCATTGACATTTGTCATATGTGCAGGCGTAAATAAAAACGGATATAAATAATGCTTCGTCTGAAAGTCTTCATCCTGTAAATTTTTTGCAAAACCAGTCAATACCATAGTCAATAAAACGGCTGGCACTAGACGATATAAAAATCGTTTTCCATTTTCTTTCCAGTCAAAATCTTCTTTTTTCCACTGAATCCCGGGTATACGCAATCTCACAAACTGAACTCCAACAACCAATACCAAAAAAAGAAGTGTAACTCCTATCATACGTCCACTCGGCATCAAATCATAATTTCCTGCCACACTCGCCGCAGTACGAATGGAAAGAAAATCCCATGGTACAATCGGATTAGTACGGAATTTTACAACATAGGTATTTGCCAATCCAAACAACATGGCTGCTACCAGCTCTATCCTCAATGCTGTACGCACCCTTCCCGTAATACAAAACAAAATCCCTGCAATCAGTTCAAATAAAAAAATATTAAACCACATTGCTTTTTCTCTTACTTCCTCAAATGGATTATGTCCGTAAAACTCCATTAGCAAAAATGCCGCTATTGGAATAAAAAACAATGCTATAACACTTAATATTGTTTCTTTTTTTATTTTTTTCATATCTTTATTCTAATCCCCATTCCTTTCCATCTGTTAATTTTTTCGTAACTATTCAATACCTTCATAGTTACGATACAAAAAGCTATTTGTAATACTCTACCAGAAATATCAGTATAAAAAAGGATATACTAAAACTTCTGACATTTTAGCATATCCCTTTCTCATTTTAAATATTTTTTATAGAATTTTTGTACTCCTTAATCACTTCAACAGTTTCAAAATAATTTTTACAAACTGCCTCATATAATGACTCGTCTTTTAATTCTACTCCGCCACGCACTGCTTCCGTCATTTCATGACTTGCCTGATACAATTTCATAAACCCAAGATTTTCACTTACGCCTTTTAAGGTATGAACTGCACGAAATACGCCTTCCCAATCCCCTGTGTCTTTTACTTCGCATAAAGTTTGAAATGTCGTATCTTCTAAAAATTTTACTACATATCTTGAAATCCGTTCTTCTTTTGTCAATCTTTCCATTACGTCAGCATAATCGCCACCCATTTTTTCATAGCATTCTCTTAATGTCATAGTACCCTCATCCTTTTCTCTTAAACTAGTATAATGTTTTCATTACTGTCATAGAGCTACCAGACATTTACTGTCGGACAGCAGCAATTCCATTGCCTAAACATGATTCAAGAGTTGCTTTTTGCTTCGCACAGCGAATTTTGCTTGCTCACGTTTTACTGGTCATGCATGAACAGTAATAATATTTTTCAAGATACCTGTAAGATGTGCTATCGTTACTCCATAATTTGTCATTGAAACCTGCTGCTCTTTTGCTCGCTCAATACGGCTCATAATGTATTTCCGATTAAACATGCAGCCGCCACACTGAATTATTAAATCATATTCCGATAAATCTTTCGGGAAATCCGTTCCGCTTACCATATCTATGGTCAAGCCTGCTCCAAAGCGTTTCCGAAGCATCGCAGGAATTTTCACTCGTCCAATATCCTCTGATAAAGGTGCATGTGTACAGCATTCTGCAATTAAAACTTTTGACTGTTCTGTTAGCTTTTCAATCTGTTTTGCTCCCTCAATATAATAGGGTAAATCTCCTTTATATGCTGCAAACAAAACAGAAAATGATGTCAGCATACTTTCCTTCGGTTTCTGTTCATAAACAGTCTTAAATACCTGAGAATCGGTTATAATCAATTTCGGAGGCTGTTTTAATTGTGCAAGTGCTGTCTGCATTTTATCTGTGGTAACTGACATAACGATGCATTTTTTATCTAATAATTCCCGAATGGTCTGTACCTGTGGCAAAATCAAACGGCCTTTTGGTGCCTGAATATCCTGTGGCATAACTAACATTACCACATCGGATTCTGTTACCAAATCCCCTGTAATACTGCTGGCGGCAAAATCTTCGGGTATTTTTCTTGCCAATTCCTCCTTTACTTTTTCAAGACCTTCCCCTGTCTTTGCATTGATTAACAGAGGTTCTTCCTTGATTTCTTTTTTTATTGTTTCGATAAATGCTTCATCTGCTTTCATGTCAGTTTCTGACATTTCAATTTTATTTACGATAGCCAATACAGGTGTATTTTTCTTGCTAAAATAAGCATACCATTTTTTTTCGTTAGAAATGTCAAAACTTGTCGACACCGTAAACATAATAATCGCAATATCGCATTTTTCGGCTGCTACCAATGTCTTTTCCTTGCGAGCTTCCCCTAAAATTGTCGTATCATCAAAGCCTGCCGTGTCGATAAACACACACGGACCTAACGGATGAATCTCCATTGCTTTTGTTACTGCATCTGTTGTTGTTCCTGCAACATCCGATACAATCGAAACCTCTTGCCCTGTAAAAGCATTAATAAAAGAGGATTTACCGCTGTTTGTTTTTCCAAATACGCCTATGTGCAGACGATTTGCACTTGGTGTTTCATTTAAACCCATACAATAATCATACCTTTCTAAAACTAGAATCGAAAATCACGTTTTCCTTCTGTAATATTCTGAATATATTCAGTGGCTGTCTTCTTTACCTTTGGATTTGGAATATTTTCCAACTCTTTTTCAATTAATTTCATACCGATTTCTTTGGTTTCAGGACTTGCATAATCCTCTAAATATTCTTTTAAGGTCATCAATGCATTCGGATGACAGCAATTTAAAATCTGCATATTTTTACAAAGTGTCATAAAACGGTCTCCTGTTCTGCCCTCACGGTAACAAGCGGTACAAAAACTTGGAATATAATCCATTTTCATTAACCAGTTTACCACTTCATCTAAGGTACGGTTATCGCTGACATCAAACTGTGCTGAGGTAACTTCTTCCTCTGTTTCAGGCTCTGCATAACCACCTACACTGGTACGGGAAGCACCGCTAATCTGTGAAACGCCCAATGGCAATACTTTTTCACGGACTGCCTGTGATTCTCTGGTAGAAATAATCATACCTGTATACGGTACTGCAATACGAATTAAAGCACAGATTTTTGCAAAGGTATCATCATCAATACCATTATCAAAGGTATCCGGGTCGATATCATCTGCACGTTTTAATCTTGGAACACTAATTGTATGCGGTCCTACGCCATGTACAGCCTCTAAATGCTCTGCATGCATTAAAAGTCCTGCAAACTCATAACGATACATTTCTAAGCCAAATAATACGCCTAATCCCACATCATCAATGCCGCCTTCCATTGCACGGTCCATTGCTTCTGTGTGGTAAGCATAATCATGTTTTGGACCTGTCGGGTGAAGTTCCTCATAGCTCTTTTTATGGTAAGTTTCCTGAAATAAAATATATGTACCAATTCCCGCATCACGAAGTTTGCGATAATTTTCTACGGTTGTTGCTGCAATATTCACATTCACACGGCGAATTGCACCGTTTTTATGTTTAATGCTGTAAATCGTTTTAATACATTCTAAAATATATTCAATTGGATTATTTACAGGATCTTCTCCTGCTTCAA
>CAYMHX010000108.1:0-7356 GCA_964390325.1 uncultured Roseburia sp.
TGAACGTAATAATGCAGGAAATAACTGTCACCGTCTTGGTCTATGAGTTTTTTAATTCTTTAACAACTGTTACTTTTTTGTTTCCAATAACCTTTGACAGTTTCATAATTTCCGTTGCAATATCCGTAATCTCACTCATATCAAACATCTCAACTACTTCCGGATAAGCATTTATAATCTTTTGGTCTTTCAATTCCACGGCAACTGCCCTTAAATCAGGCTCAACAACTGCCAGATAGATACAATACTTATCAGATGCACTCGGGTCATTTGCATCTTCAATTTCAGTACACTCCACAACTTCCGGATAATCTAAATTCCTGATTTTAATATTTTGGTCAATACTCGGCACATACAAGGTTTCATATTTTCTAGTTTTCTTATCTTTTATTCTTTGCACTGCCTTCTGGGTAAAGGTTTTAAAAATATCATCTTTTTTCTGTTCCATATCCTTCTCCTATGCTGCAATTTCATCCAAGTTCTGTAAATCAGACGGCGTAAATCCAATCGTAACTTCTTCTTCCACAACGCCGCCTTTTTCCCAGTTTACAACCGGAATGTCATTGTGCCATACATTATCACATGACCAGCGTTCTATCTGACCGCCGACTGCATCCGGGTCAGCAAGTTTTGCAACCACTTCTGCACGGACATCCATACCCTTTTTCCATTTTTCTAAAATGGCTTTTGAACGGGTATATACTTTTTTTACAGTATAAGAACCGTCGCCCTTCAATCCTGTAATTTTGCTGTCTACATCTATCCCAAGCTGTACATCTTCACGGTTAGCAGTTACCTTCATTTCTATCTTAGAAAATTCAAAAATTTTTTCTCCGTTAATCCAAAGCTCTCCCCATGTTCCTGAAAGCGTTTTATTTCCTCTAATCATTTCCATCCGCCTCCTACATATTTACATTCATTTTCAAATCTTCTGCGGCATTTACAAATTTAACATTGCTGGCAATAAACATCTGCGTTCCGGTATTTGCCTTTGCTATGGCAATCTCATCCATTTCTGATGTATCCATTCCCCTGCCTTCCAGATAAGCCCTTTGTGCTTCAATATCAATTGACACCACATTGTCAAAAGAACGGTCAAGCACATTTCCAAGCAGTCCCTTGTGATAAGAACCCACAGCCCCTACAAACATCTGCTTGCCGTCATAATCATTAATGACCTTTCCCACATAATTTTCATCATAGGTCTCCCTGATGTCATCCATATACAAATCCATGCCTTCTACAATTTTAATAAAACGGACATCCTCTGTTTTTTCGGCTGTAAAAGTAACAAGGCTGTTTACACCACGTCCAATCTTATATTTCGTTCCGTCAAAGATAATAACCATTTCACCATTATCTACCCGTTCATCCGGGTCATCCGGTGTTTCTGCTTCTGAAATATCATCTAACACATAATACGTACTGCTTCTTGCAAGCGATAATCCTGCAAGAACTCCTGCAATTCTTGCACAGTATTCTGCGGCTGTATGTGTTTCTCCTGTAATCGTGGAAGAAATATGTTCTGTAGTCAGAT
This sequence comes from uncultured Roseburia sp., assembly GCA_964390325.1. Taxonomy (GTDB): domain Bacteria; phylum Bacillota; class Clostridia; order Lachnospirales; family Lachnospiraceae; genus Roseburia. The sequence continues at coordinate 1,538 of CAYMHX010000108.1, forward strand.
TGATAATTCCCTCATGGTCGCCCGCACAGTTTGCCAATACTGCCTTAAACGTCTTTCTTTCATCATCACGATACTGTTTAATCCATGCAGAAATAACCGTTAAATCGGATGTGCCAAGCCCCGGAATCGTTAGATAATTCCATTTCAATGTCTTTAATTTTTTCAACGCTGCTGTATAATCCACTGCACTCACTGCCCTGCGGACTGCAATCACAGTAGACGGTGCTCCAGCAAATATCAGTTTCAAATAGTTATAATTTTGATTTGTCCAATGCTCAAAATCAATCTCATCTGCTTTTTTATAAATATTCAATTCCCTGCCGCCCTCGGTATCATCTGTCAGAACCACGGCAACAATGCCTCTTGCACTTCTTTCAATGGCACTCACTGCTTTGCCGCTAAAAATCATGCTGAAATTCGGTAATCCTAAACCCATTTAAGTTACACTCCTTTTCATTCTTACTTCCAGTCCCCCCATCAGCTCAAACTCATTTGTCTGTTCCCATGCGTGACGGAAATTTACTGTAAAACTATAATGCAGCATATGGTCTATTATTTTCATATCTGCATGATAAATTGTTATTTTCCGGTCTCCAAAACAGAAAACCGGACGGACAGCTGCATCCAATTCTGCCCCTTTTCTTAGATAAGCTGCATTGCTTTCATTTTTCTCGTGGTAAGCAATGTCTATCAGTACTCCCATATCCGTAAAGAATTTATCAACGGTTTTATTCCCTGTCGGAATCATATCTACAAAATAATACGTTTCCGGTTTATTAAGCCCATGTATTTCTTCCGTGCCTTTTATTTCTTCATAAAAAACATCTGTTTCGGGGTCAATTTCTTTTAACAGTGCTGTGACTGCATTTTTTATTTGAATAAAAGGATGTTCCATACATTATCTCCTAAAGTTCATGTGTATTCAAAAAGTCAGACATCCACTCACGCAGATAATCAGGAAGATATTTCTGTAATTCCTGAAGGGAAAGTTCCATCATATGTACTCCCTTCACATTCCCGACAGTCCGCCCATTTCTTACTATCCTGTGTCCGTATTCCACAGGCTCGACATATTCCACGTTATTATAGACTTCAATATAATACTCATTCCCACGTTTTTTGATTGCTCCAATATGCCATTCTCTCCTAAGATGACCAGTATCTTTTGGTGTCTTGTCTTTTACTCTTCCCTCTAACTGACCCGCTAAATCAATGACCATCTCACGAAATTCTGTCGGATACTGGCTTTCTATTACCTGTGAAAGTTTCTGTTCCCACTCATCCAGTCCGTCAAACTTATATTCTGTATTAGACAATTTCTTTCTCCAGTCTGATTGGAATATTATTATGAGACTTCATACACTCTGAAAATCCTGCAACTGCCACAATTTTCTTTCCCAAATGCGTAATCTCAAGAAAATCATTCGGCTGAATTTCAATCTCCGGACGGGTAAACAGACAGAATGTCGTTTCTGTTTCTGCAACAGATTTTGTCTGCCGTAATGCCCCTCCTGTATGTGTCGATAATGCACATTCTACATCTTTGTATATCATGTTTCCGTCCTGACGATTCTTAAAAATACTCTCTCCGCTTGGAAGTTTCTCTTTGAAAGCCCTGTAAACCGTTACAGTATCTTCATACGTTGCTGCAAGAATATCAGCTTCCGTCATATTTCAAATCCTTTGGAAGATTCATTTTCTTAAAACGGTTCAGGGAACTTTCATAATTTTTCATAAAATCAACGGAAGCTTTCTGTTTTCCGCTTCCGTCACGATAAGAAATAGCTGTATCCCCACGCTGAATACTCGCCACTTCCTGACTGCTTTCTATCACGCTGTCTGCTTTGAGCATATCCTCTGCCATCTGCACTGCCGTAGTTTCCAGCCGTTCCGGTAAATCTTCACGATTACAGTAAATCAGAATCTTATCTACGGCACGTCCTATATAACGTCTGGCTGTGCGTTCCTGTTCTTCGGACATCTTTCCATTCTCCATCAATTCCGCAGTCATCCGCATCTCTTGTTCCTTTGTCATGGCAGTCTCCTTTTATTTTGTGCCTGTGGTTTTATTTTTCTTTACCGCAGCTTCTAACTGCTCCTTCGTACCTTCCAGTTCAATTTTTAATTCCTGAATCTGTTTTTCAGCCTCTGTAAGCTGTGCTTCCAGTTCTGCTTTTCTTTCATTTGAAACTTTGATAACCTCTGCCGCTTCTGCAAGCTGCTGTTTCAACTCCTCTACTTTCTTTTCCGGAGAAACAACATTCACAACTGTCATTTCACCCTGTCTGACAAATCCCTTTGCCGCAAGTGCCATGGCTTTATCCTCGGAATCCACACATTTCACCACATTATCTTTTTGCATAACAATTTCCATACTTTTCCCCCTACAATGCTTCTTTTACATTCACATAACACTGGGCAATCTTATTATCTGTAATCCAAATATCATGAAATTTTCGGTAATCCATTGCCCATGCTCTTGCCCGCTGATTTGTATCAGGGTCAAAAATACGCATCTTGTCTGTCTTTGACACTGCAATTGGTGCTTTTCTAGGGGTAATTATCCAGTTAATATTTTTACTATTTTCTGTTGGTGCAAAACCTCCTGTTTCCTGCCCTGCCGTTTTGCCGTCTTTAAACAGATACTCTGTTTTCAGTCTGTCAGAACCTACTGGAATTAATGGATAGACTCCATCCAGACTGCGGACTCTTAATTTCACATCTCCCTGTGAAAAATCCGTAATATCCAGCTTCTTTGACAGCTTATCAGACATAGATAATACTGCGAGAACCATGCTGTTAATGGTAATAACCAAAGGTGTATTCTCACCTACAACATCCTTAACCGCAGCAATGTCATAATACAGTTTCTGAAGAATGGTTGCTTCATCAGCTGTATAGCCTCCCTCTGCCCTTCCTTTTGCAATACACAAAGATGCCATCTTGCTGTAGCGGTATGCATCTATTTCAGGAACAACCTTCATTCTCTGAAACTCACCCATAACAGTTGCTGCTGTTAAAGCAAAATTGGTTTCATCCACATCATGTTCATCAAAACTAAAGGAACGTCCTCTATCCATATTCATGGTCTTGGTCTGATATTTAAAATCAACGCTGCCTTCCGTAAATCCTTTCTTTCTGTCATAATCTGCAAGCCCGTCCATATCTAATGACGGAATCTTTACTTCTGCACCGCCCTGATACTTCACAAGCTTATCGTTTACTTCCATCCAGCCGGAAGTAGCCTGTTCCACTGCGGCTTTATCTAACTCTGTCTGAATAATAACTGCTGTTTCAATGCTGTTCATTCAAATTTCCCCCTTATAATCCTCTGATATTTTTAGCAATCTGGTCGCGAAGCAGATTTTCTGCTGAAGCAGCTCCGCCAAGCCCTTCCGGTGTCTTTCCTTTCAGCCTTGTCTTTACTGCTGTTTCAAGGCTTCCTTTAAATACTGCCATGGTATTTTTTAATGTTTCTTCCATCCGCTCCATGCTTGAATAATCAAGCACATCTGCAAGTCCTGTCGGAAAACCGTCTTTTTCTAATGACCATAATGCTTTCTCTCTTAAATTTTTTTCTAAAAGCTGCTGTTTTAACTCTGCAATTTCCGAATCCTTTTTTAACTGTTCCTCTTTTGCCTGTTCTTCCGGAGTAAGTTTCTTCATACGTTCTGCTTCCGCTGCTTCTTCCTGCCACTTCTGTCTTGCTGCTTCGATAGCAGCATCCATATCTGACTGTGTAAAACTCTTTTCTTCAAGCGTATTTGTTTCTGCAGGCGTTTCTTCCTTCTTTTCTGCTCCTGCTCCCTCAGAACCTTTTCCCACTCCAAAAAGTTCATTCATAAACTTTTGGAAAGCATTTAATTTATCAGGTGTATGTTCCCCTGTCTGCTGTGTTTGTGTCTCTTCTGCAACACTCCCAGCCGCCTGTTCCATTCCCTGTGTAGCGGTTGTTTCTTCCATCTTCTATTTACCTCCTGCATTTTTTGTATTATAAAAACACCCTTTAAAATAAATTTAAAAGGTGTTTTTATTTCTTTTTTTTGCAATTTAACAGGCATCCGTTTCCGGATGCCTTTCGAATACTGTCTTATATTATTTTTGAAATATCTTTTGGAAAAATCGTATCTGTATACGTTTTTCCGTCTTTGCCGTCAATGTCTGCTTCAAACGCTTCTCCATTTTTATAAATTTCCACAATCGAAGCTTCTTCTCCTGTTTTTAACAATACCCTGTCATAAAGTTTTACTTTCATAGAATCCCTCCTTATGAATCTATATATAAAGATGCCATTCTCATTTCTCCATTATTTTTATCATCAAGCCATGCTGTTAAAACTTTCGCTGTTTTTCCATTCGGTCCTTTCAAATTCATAACAACCTCATACCGCTTTCCATATCCGTTATCTGGTTTTTCCTTTGCGGGAAATTCCGTCAGATTTTTTCGAATATCTGCCATCAAATCCTTATAATTTGTTAAATCATAGCCCAATGCCGTTTTAAATGCTCTTGCTTTATCAGGTGCTTTCTCAGGATTTAAAGCGTATTTTGTAAATTTTTCTTCCGCCATTACTGCTTCAGATGCTCTTGGTAATGTTATTTTATCATGGATTTCTGCCTTTTCAAACTCTTTTCCACCATTTTCTTTTACATATTTCTTCTTCCATTCCTCAAATTTCGGATTATCATTTAACGGATTTACACCCTTTCGGTCTTGGAATAAATCCCGTTTTGCTTTTGTCTTAATGGTACATTTACAATTTGGATGTATAGGTGGCAGATTAATTCCCGCTTCTGCTTCATCTACCAAAAAAGACTTTCCATTTAAAGCCAGACAATCATCACAGCCGCCTCCAAGGAATACATATTCCTTAATCCCCAGTTTCTTGTAAGAAGCAAGCTCTCCCTGATTGGAAAAGTAACTGCTCTCCGTCCGCACAAGCCGTTCTGCGGCATAACGTCCTTTCTGCATGACATCATCTATTTTCTTTGCCATCTTCTGTACACTCGAACCTGTCATAAATCCAAGTGTAAGTTCCCTTTTCGCAAGAGCTGCCAGCTTATCTGTATTCTCCCACAAAGCCTGTGAATAATTTTTCCCTGACCAGGGATGTTCCAATATCCGCCTGAGCATTTTTACATCTACTTTTGAAACTTGAAATCCAATACCAAGAATACTCTGCACATCATAACAGCCTCTGTAATAATTCGTCTTATACAAACCACCCATCAGTTCCGTTACCTTGCTTTCTGTATCTTTGGAAAGTGTTATCATCGTCTTATAAACAGCCGCAAGCATCTGTTCTTTCCTGCTGATGCGTGACTTCGCTGCAAGCGTATTCAGTTCCAAAAGCGTTTTAGAATCTCCCTCCGCTTCTTTTATGTATTCCTCTATGCTTTTTTTCCATCGGCTGTATTCACTGCCTGTCAACATTTTAGAGGCTTCTGCATTTGTCAATCCATTTTCTGAGGCATACTTCTGAAACATTGCATTTAATTCTGTTTCTAATTGAATAGCTGCTTCATCAAACAGGAACATGATTTCTTTTATCCACTCATCCGTAATTTTTGCATTCTCAAGAACTCGCTGCTTTGCACGTTCTATCCATTCACTGCGTTCCTTTTGGTTCATTCATCCTTACCTTTCTGTAATAATTTTCGCATAAAACTTCTAGTTACTTCCGGCTTAGACAAATCAATTCCATCCCTTCCTTGGTCATTTTTCCCATCATCTGTACTTTGAAAGGCTTTTGCAAAGTTTTGATATACGCCAAACTCTTCCTGTTCTCTATTTTTTTCTTCTTCCAGTTTTCTCAATTC